>JBIJCW010000151.1:0-5689 GCA_044344495.1 Kiritimatiellia bacterium
GACCTGGACTATGCTGGCGGAGATTGAACTTTTCCATGTCCGCGGCGTTGTTATGGCAGCGCCCGCAGGTCTTGGGGAGATTGGTGCGGAAGACGGGTGATTCGGGACTGCGGGAATTCATCAGGTAGTGGTTGCTGCCGTGGCAATCCTTGCAGGAGGCCGCCTCCGACACGCCTTTGTGGATGGCCTGGCCGTGGTCGCTGTTCCGGTAGATTTCGGTTTCGACGCGGTGACACTGGGAGCAGGAAACCGGCTTGGCCACGAAATGATCCGGATGCGGCACATCGGTAATGTCCGAATGACAACTGACGCAGAGATGCTTGGCGTGAATGGATTTTGCAAACCCCTTCTCGTCCACGAACAGGGCGACAGCCTGGCCGGACGCGTTGGTTTTCACCAACGTCTTGTCCTCGTGGCAGGTGAAGCAGTCGCTGTTGTCGAGAGCCCTGGCCTGCTGCGTCAGCAGCAGGGGGGCGAACAGAACGATCAGGAGCACGTGATGTCTAAGCGAGTTCATGGGAGCACCTTGTCATGGTTAATGCAGGAGACGCGTGGTCATGGCCACGACGATCAACACGAGCAGGATGAGGCCGATTCCAAAGAACATATAGCCGAACGTCTTGGCGATGTCCTTCCACCGCAGCCATTCGTCACGCACGCGATGCTCGTCGAGTTTGCCGGTTGCCAGAAGCCGGTCGTACCACTGTTTGCGCTCATGCAGCATTTCCGCCCTGGAGATGCGTCCGGAAAAGATGACGGTATCCATGGGGAACTTCTCGATCCGGAAATGTGTATTGAAGAAGTGGAACGTGAAGATGAATCCGGCGGCCAGCAGGGCCTCGTCGGAATGAACGATCATCGCGATATTGATGACCCACCCCGGCAGGAAGCGGGTGAAGAAGATCGGGAACCACATGATCAAGCCGGAGGCGCCGATCATGGCGACGCCCCAGAACACGGCGAGGTAGTCGAACTTCTCCCAGTAGGTCCAGCGTTCAAATTGCGGGCGGGGCCCCTTACCGAAGAACCACTTCTGGTGGGCGATGAATTCCCTCCAGTCGTTCATGTTGGGAACCATGGAGTCGGGCCCGGTGAGGATGTTGACAAGCCGCTTGAACTGGAAGCGCCCGGTTTCCGGATCGAGCAGGTTGCCGCGTCCGCTCCAGCAGGCGCGCACGCGATCCGTCAGATGCAGGGCAAAGTACAGGAAGGTGATGATGGCGGCGAAGTGATGCAGTGAACGGGCCACCGGCGCGCCTCCCATGATTTTGAAGATTGTCTTGGCCCATTCGGTGTAGTGGAACTTCAGCGGCATGCCGGTGATGACCAGCAGCAGGAAACTGGTGACGACCATGATATGCAGCATGCGCTCGAACGGGGAGAACCGTACAAACCACTGGTCGTCAACCTGGGTGCTGATCTTGGCTTCCCGGAAGGTTTTCGAATCGTGGAGGTAGAGGTAACCGGATCGGAGCAGCCAGAGGGCGGTGTGCAGGCCGAAGAAGGCGAAGGTGCCCACCAGCAGGCCGGTCATGGATAGAAACACGAAATGGAGCAGGGGATAGTGTTTGCGGTCGGTTGGGTCGGCGTGAGGGATATACTCGGCGAATTTCGCCGTGGCGCCCTGGTGGCATTGCTGGCAGGTATGAACGATATTGGAGGTGGACAGGCGCGACTGCGGATCTGAAGGCGGGAGGACGTCATGGTGCCCGTGGCAGTCGTAGCAGGCCGCCACCTTGGGTGCCTCGTGGGAGGTGCTCAGGGCGATGGCCTTGCCGTGGTAGGTTTCCATGTAGTTCTCGAGGCGGTCCTGATGGCATTTGCCGCAACGTGCGTCGCTGGCCGCCTTGAGGTGCCCGCCCTCCTGTGTGTCGATCTGGTGTGCGGTGTGGCAGTCTGTGCAGACGGGGCCCCGGGCATCCCCCTTGGCGAGAAGTTGCCCGTGCACACTCTTCATGTAGGTCTTTTCCACGCCGACGTGGCATTTGCCGCAGGTGTCGGCGATGTGGGCGTGATTGATCGGGGCATCACGATCGACACTGCGGCGAATGCTGTGGACGCCGTGGCAATCGTTGCAGGAGGGGGCGACAATCAAGCCCAGTTTGATCAACGCCCGGCCATGGATGCTTTCCATGTACTGCGCGGCGGCTTCGGGAAACTTCATCCGGTATTCGGAGGTGAGGTTGGCATTGCTATGGCAGCGGGCGCAGGTCGAGGGAAGGTTGAGTTTGAAGACCGGCGAGTCGCCTTGTTTGACGGGCACGATGTTGTGGGTGCCATGGCAATCGGAGCAGGTGGCGGCGCCGGAGGCTCCCATGCTGCGGCTTACCCCGTGAATACTGGAGGCGTATTCCTTGGCGACATCGTCATGGCAGTTGCCGCACCTGGGTGCGGCCAGTTTGTCCGGATGGGGAAGGTCCTTGATGTCAGCATGGCATTCGGTGCAGGCCAGACCCGAATGAACGGATTTCTTCAGGCTGTTTTCGGTGACCTGCAGTGAATTGGTCTTACCGGCGACGACGCGAACGAGGGCGGGGTCGTCATGGCATACCAGGCAGTCACTGTTGGATAGGGAGGATCCAAACGCCCGGATACAAGGGAGGAGGAAAAGCGACGCCAGCGTCATCCGGTAATGGCGTTTTGCGGTTGCAAGTCTTCCATTCATCTTGGTTCCATTCCCCATTCAGGCGTTGACGATCACGGAGTCCGCCAATACAGGCGGAATTGGCGGTCATTAATACCATGGAGGCGATCGTTCGGGAACAGGATAAATCTACAGAAAGCAGGTGTATTTATACGCGGCGGTGCATGGGAAAGAGGAGATCCATTGACGCGGCGCAGATACCACAGGGTGGTAGGTGGTCAAGCTGGAACCGCGAAATATTGGCGATATTCAGTTGGCATTATCCGGGCAAATCCCTTACTGTTTTGCGTCCGAAGGCAGGGAGCCGTCGTGATATGCCAGGGGAAGGCGCGCGAGCGAAGGAGCGTGGATTACGTATGAATGAGCAGGGCAAGTTCAGCAGACTTCTGAAGAACAAGATCAGTTTAACGGGGCTATTCCTGGGGGCGTGCGCGTTGGCCTCGGGGACGCTGTTGATGATTATTGACGCTTCGAGCGAGAATCTTTCGCCGTACTTCGGGCTGTTAATCTATCTGCTGGTACCGGCGTTCCTGACCGGTTCCGCGTTTCTGGTGGTCGTGGGTATGTTCTGGACGTGGCGCCGCACTCGACAACATGGATATATACCTCGCCTGCCAGTGATTGATCTGGGCGACCGACGAACCCTTTCCCGCCTGGCGGCCTTTGGCGTGGCTGGGGTTGTCTTCGTGGTTATCTCCGCCGTGGCGACCTACCGCACCTATCACTTCACGGAATCGGTGCAGTTTTGCGGCATGGTGTGCCACCAGGTGATGAAGCCCGAGTACACGGCCTTTCACCTTTCGCCTCATGCGAACACCTCCTGTGTGGAGTGTCACATAGGGGCGGGGGCCAAGTGGTTCGTCAAGGCCAAGATTTCCGGCTTGTACCAGGTGTACTCGGTTTTGTTCAACAAGTACCACCTCCCGATCGAGACGCCGGTGGAAAACCTGAGGCCGGCCAAGGAGACCTGTCTGGCCTGCCATTGGCCGGCGAAGTTTTTTGGCGCGGTTTTGCGGACATGGACTTACTACGGGAACGATGCGAAGAACTCGCCATGGACGATCAAGATGTTGCTCAACATCGGCGGCGGGGATCCTGCGCACGGACCGATCAAGGGAATTCACTGGCACATGGAGGGCGTCAACACGGTTGAATATATCGCGACCGACCGTAAGCGCCTTGTCATTCCCTGGGTTCGGGTGACCGATCAGAGTGGCAACGTGACGGTTTACCGGACCCAGGATGAAAAGACAAAGGTATCCGATGCGCAGGCCGCGTTGTTGCCGGTGCGGCGGATGGACTGCATTGACTGCCACAACCGCCCGACGCATCGCTATCGTGCTCCCAACGAAATGCTCGACATCGCCATGTCGGAGGGAAGGATTGACAGTGCGCTTCCGTCGATCAAGGCGACGGGCGCGAAGTTGCTGTCAGCCGTTTACTCCACGGAATCGGAGGCGGTGGCGGCGATCGACAGGGAATTACGGGCGAAATATCCGGGCGATGCCCGGATTGAGGCGGCGATCCGGGAGATTCAATCCATCTACCGTGGCAATTTCTTCCCCGAGATGAAAGTGCGTTGGACGGCGTATCCCAACCACGTCGGCCATAAGATCACCCCGGGTTGCTTCCGTTGTCATGATGACCAGCACATCAGCGATAGCGGGAAGCTGATATCGAAGGACTGCAAGACGTGCCATACCATTCTGGCGCAGGGACCTGGCAAGGATTTGCCTGATGTCACCTCAAGCGGTTTGGAGTTTAAGCATCCGGAAGATATTGGGGACGAGTGGAAGACGGAACGGTGCGACACATGTCACACAGGAAGCCCATGATGGCCTACCGGCGAAATCATGGTGTGCCCGAAGTGTGCAGTGAAGGGACGGGCGGCTTGCCTCGGGGGTTGCTACAGGTTGTGTCGGGCGCCGATGGCAAGGCCTATTGCGGCGCAAGGGCCTTGGCCACTTCGCGGAGCAGGACAGCGGGAGGAAGGGGTTTCTCCAGAAATGCCGCAGGCGGCTTGCCGAGATATTGCCCCACTTCCTTAGACCCAAAAGACAGCCCGGTGACTTCATTGACTCCCGTGAGAAAGATGACCGGGATGTCGGCGGTGACGGGATCATTACTCAGTTCATGGAAAACGGAAAACCCGTTCTGGCCGTTCTGCAACATGACATCCAGGAGAATGAGATTGGGGCGGGTCGCGCTGGCCAGGCGAAGCGCCTCGGTGTCGGTGGAAGCCGTCACGACCTTGTACAGGGGGGCGAGCACCAGTTGTGTGGACGCAAGTTGTTCCGGGTCGTCATCCAGCACCAAGACGGTGGACATGCTATTGGTCTTCTTCATCACTATGTACTTTACGCACGTCTAGCGATATGAGAAACTAAACATTTCTACGATAAGTTGGACATTCATCCGTCGATTGGCATTCGGAAACAGGCAGGAATGAAGCAATAACGTCAATCATGAACGCGAAGCAACGAAAAGGTGCCGCAGTCCTTGATGTACGGCATCCCCTTATCCAGCATTTGGCAGAGATGACCGTGGAAGCGACGGGGTCGAGGCTTATGGTGGTCTACCCGGTGGAATCAGGGTGGGGGCAGGTGCTGTTCGAGGGGAAGACGCAGACCACGACTCCATTCTGCAAATTAGTGGGCAGTTCGGCGGAGGGATCGAAGCATTGCCGCACATGCCATATCCTGATGGCGGTTGCGGCCTGCAACGGGGGGCCTTCGGAGCAGCGATGTCATGCGGGCGCCTCGGTGCTGGTATGTCCGGCCTCCTGCGAGTCGAATGAGTGCATGGCGGTTCTCAGTTCGTGCCTGTTCTCCTCGAGTGACGCCTGGAGTGAAGTCCGGAAACGGGGAGAGAAACTTGGACTCGATCTCAATGTGCTTGAAAAGACATTTCGCGAACTTCCGCGACTGACCGAGCACCAGGTCGGGATTCTCCGGATGGCGATGAAGACGATGGGGCATGCGATCACGGTGGTGCGGCAGAATCAGAAACTGGCCGAACGTATCAATGAATTGCAGGCGGGGGCGA
>JBIJCW010000212.1:0-3667 GCA_044344495.1 Kiritimatiellia bacterium
CTTTTTGGAGGGTGGAGAGGGGGGTTGCCATATCGGGGGGGAGAGGGGCTTCGAAGGTCATGGTTGCCCCGGTGCGGGGATGGGTGAGGGTCAGGCGTGCGGCGTGTAACATTTGCCGGGCGGGAGGAGGGAAGGGCAACGGGTTTTCATGACGGCGTCCATACTGGGGGTCGCCGACGATGGGGTGGCCGAGGAACATCATGTGGACGCGGATCTGGTGGGTGCGTCCGGTTTCGATTTTGACGCGGAGCAGGGTGGTGGAAGAGAAGGCTTCGGCGGTTTCATAGAGGGTGAGGGCGGGGCGACCGGTTGCGGGGGTGGCGCTCATGCGTTTGCGGTCGCGGGGGTGGCGGCCGATGAGGGTTTCGGCGCGGCCGCTGGCGGGGCGAGGGGTTCCCCAGACGAGGGCCAGGTATTCCTTGGTAACGAGGCGGCGGCGGAACTGGTTGATGAGGGAAGCCATGGCGACGGCGTTCTTGGCGACCACCATGACGCCGGTGGTGTCGCGATCCAAGCGGTGGACAATGCCGGGGCGTTTTTCGCCGCCGATGCCGGCGAGGTCGGGGCAATGGGCGAGGAGGGCATTGACCAGGGTGCCGCTGGCGTGGCCGGCGGCGGGATGGACGACCAGGCCGGCGGGTTTGTTGATGACGATGATGTCGGCATCCTCGAACAGGACGTCCAGCGGGATGGCCTCCGGAGACAGGGTGGATTCCACGGGAGGGGGGATATCCACGGAGACGGAGGCGCTGCGGGGCAGTTTCTGGCCCGGTTTGACGGTATGGTCATTCAGGCGTATATGACCGGCCTCGATCAGGGCCTGGATTCTGGATCGTGACAGGTCCTTGAGGCAGGTGCACAGCCAGGCATCCAGGCGTTTGCCGGCGGATTCAGGCGGAACGATGAAGGTTTCTTTCATGGCGGCGGCGTAGGATGGCCCATAACGCGAGACCGGTCATCATGAGGGCCAGGCTGATCAGTTGGGCGACATCGAGGGATCCGGCGCGGAGTCGTTCATCGCCCCGGAGGAATTCCAGCAGAAACCGGCCGATGGAGTAGGCCACCAGGTAGAGAGCGAGCAGGCTGCCTGGCGGGGTTTTGGCGGTTTTCCGCAGGTAGAGGCGGAGCAGGAATGCGTACACCAGCAGGTTAAAGGCGGCTTCGTAAAGTTGCACGGGATACCGGTTGAGTCCAAAGGTGGCGAGGGAGGGGTAATCGACGGCGATGCCGTGGCAGCAGCCGTTCAGGAAGCAGCCGATGCGGCCGATGGCGTGGCCGAGCGGCAGGGCGGTCACGGTAAAATCGACCAGTGAGAAAAAAGACTCATGATGGAAGCGGGCGAGAATGGCCAGGGCGATGTTGGCGCCGATGAAGCCGCCGTAGAAGATCAAGCCGCCCTGGTCCACGCGGATCATTTCCATGGGGGCCTGCCGGAAGTATTCGAAATTGGCGATGATATAGGCGATGCGTGCCCCTGCGATTCCGCCGACCATGAGCCAGAGGGCGAGGTCACCGGCGATGGAGGTGTCGCGCCCGGTTTTCCGGCCGAGCAGGTTCCAGTGGGCCATACCGGCCAGGAAGGCCAGGGCCATCATAATGCCAAACCAATAGACCGGTTTGGATCCAATGTGGAAACAAATGGGATCGATCATAGGGTATCCGGAATCCTTCTGGACATAATTTCTTCTACTATGCACAATGACTCGCTCAACACCAAATACTTTCAAAACCATGGAGCAAAATCGAACGGAAATCATCACCGAACCTGTTTCGGAAATGATGTGTTCTGCCTGTCATCGTACCTTTGACGTGGCGGGTTTGCCTGCGTTTGTGGAAATTGTCTGTCCGAACTGCCATACCCCCCAAACGGTCCCGGTGCGGATCGGGCAATTTCTGCTGGTGGAACTGCTGGGAAAAGGTGGCATGGGGGCGGTCTACCGGGGCAGGGATCTTTCGCTGGATCGGTGGGTGGCGGTCAAAATCATGTTGTCATCGCTGGGTGCCGACGCTGATTTTGTGGAAACGTTCCGGCGTGAGGCGCAGGCGGCGGCGGCTTTGAACCATCCCAATATCGTGCAGATCTATTCCTTTGGTGTAGCCCACGGGCAGCCGTACATGGTGATGGAGCTGCTTGAAGGCGGGCGGATGGACCAGATGATTGCCCGTGGCGAATACCTGAGCGAGTCGCTGGTGTTCAAGCTGGCGCTGGATGTGGCGGAGGGGTTGAACGCCGCGGCGACGATCGGGTTGATCCATGGCGACGTCAAACCGGAGAACATCCTGATTGACCATAACGGGGTTGCCAAGGTGGTGGATTTCGGGTTGGCGCAGTTCAAGCAGCAGGCCGAGTCCGAGGTGAAGGATATCTGGGGAACGCCGTACTACATTGCGCCGGAGAAGATCCGCGGTCATCCCGGGGATGCCCGGTCCGACATCTACAGTCTTGGGGCGACCTTGTTTCATGTCCTGACGTTGAAGCCGCCGTTTGACGGTAAAACGCCCATTGATGTCGTCAAGGCCCGGTTGAAGGCGCCTGCACCGGCGGTGCGGTCATTGCGCAAGGATGTGGATCCCGAGGTGGAAGCGATTATTGCGCGCATGCTGGAGGTGGAGCCCATTCGCCGCTACCCCACGTATCCGTCGCTGTTGAGCGACATGCGCAGGACGATGGGGCGGCTCAAGCCGGTGCCGATGGTTGCCGCCGGTGGGGCGACGGTGACGAAGCGGGGCGGTAAGATCGTGTTGACCAAGAAGAAGGCGGGGTCGGGGATGACGTTGCCGCAGATGTCCGGGGCGGGCAAGGGAGTGCCGGAAACGCCCGCGGTGTCCCCGGAAGCGATGGCTTCCATGGCCCGGAAGAAGAAGGCGCGGCGGAAAGTCATCGTCATTCTGGTGTTGTTGCTGTTAGCAGGCGGTGGGATCACGGGGTGGGTACTGCACGATCAGAAGAAGCGGGCCGACCTGGCGGCGAAACGAAAAGAAAAAGACCGGATCGAAGCCGTCCGGCAGGCGGTTGGCCGGATATGGGACGATACGCAGGCGGCGTTGCAGCAATCGGAGAAACGGGTTGGGGCCGCCACCAATTGGACGGCGGAGGCCGTCCAGTCGCTTGCCGCGATGACGGAGGCGACCAATCAGCTTGCCAACGAGGCGGTGGTTGCCGACGTGGCGACCAATGCGACGGTGATGGCGGGGGACGTGATCCGGATGTCGACCGGGTCGTTGGTGCAGGTCCTTGCGGATATGCGGGGGTTGACGAACGCCCTGGGTGTCGGCCGGGATGCGGCCCTCCGGTCCACGAATGCCGTCCAGGCGGAAGGGGTGTTGGCGTCCATAACGAACTATCCGGACCTGGTTCAAGCGAAGACGATCGCGTTAGAAGCCGAGGCAAGTAAGGGCGAGCAGGTGTTAAAGGCGTTGGTGGCGATGAAGGCCAAGGTGGTCGCCTTGGCGCGGGATCAGGTGGCTGAACGGAGTCGGACGGAGAAGGAGCGGTTGGCGGAGGAGCAGCGGCGGCGCGAGGAGGAGCAGAAGCGTCAACAGGCGGCGGAAAATGAGAAGGTGGCGGCAGGCGAGAACGTTGTTATTGATGAGACGCGCAAATCCAATGTGAAGCTCGTCCAGCAGAATCATTTCAAGGAGGCCTTTGAAGCCATGGACGGCCTTG
>JBIJCW010000048.1:0-12655 GCA_044344495.1 Kiritimatiellia bacterium
CAGTCACTGTCCGGATACCGATCCAGCAGTTCCTTGACCACCTTGTCGCTTTCCTCGTTGCGACCGGCCTTGGCAAAGGCCTCGGCCGCCTCATCCAGGCACTCCGGCACCAGCACCGGATCATCAAACAATACCGCCACGCTCAGGAAATGCCGCGCCGCACCATCCAAATTCCCCTGCGCCTTGAGGGCCTTCGCGATCCCGGCATAGGCGTGCACCCGCACCGACAGCAGGGAATCTGCCGCCGCCATGCCCGCAGCACGCTCATACTCCGCCTTCGCCTCGGTCACCTCGCCGGCCGCCAGGCGAAGATCCCCCAGTTTCAGCCGCGACTCTGCCGCCGCCGCCCCCTGGATGTCGATCCCCACCGCGCTCTCGAACGCCTGCCGAGCCGAAACCGGCCGCCCCTGACCCTGCGCCGCCTTCCCCTTGATCATCCAACCGATCTGTTTCCAGGGGTCCGTCCCGCCCCGCGCCATCAGGGCATCGGCCGTTTCGTCTGCCAGCACAAACTGCTTCCGACCCAGATGATATTCCGCCAACCACTCCAGGAGTTCAGGCGTAAATTGCGCCTTCAATGACGTCTCCATCAGCGACTGGAACAATCCGGCCGCCTCATCCACCATCCCTTGGTGCTGCAGCACCAACCCCAGCCGGAACCGCCCCTTCTGCTGCATCTCAGGCGACGGTTTGGATGCCAGCGATTTCCTGAACGCACGCGCCGCGTCATCCCACTTCCCCTGCTCCTCCAGCAGCACCCCCATCCAGAACTGCGCATCCGCCAGAAAGCGGGTGGCGGGAAACTTCCCCAACAGGGCGTTCAGGGTTCCCCGCGCCTGCTCGTCGCGGCGCAGAAACACTTCAACCATCGCCTTCTGATAGAGCGACTCTTCCACGAATTTGCTGTCGGGATATTTTTCGATCACCTTGGCCCAGGTGGCCACAGCGTCCTCATTCTGTTTCGCCCGGCCCAGGCAGGATGCTTCGGCGAAAAGCGCCTGCGGCGCCAGTTCATGCTTCGGATAGTCCGCCGCCAGTTGCCCGAACACCTCCGCCGCCTGTCGCAGTTCACCCCGCTTCTGAATCAGGTGCCCCAACCGGTACAAGGCATCCGCCGCCAATTCGGACGCGGGAAACTCAGTCGTCAGCAACCGGTAATACTGCACCGCCCCCGCCTCATCCCCCAGTGCCGCATTGGACTCGGCCAATAACCAGTAGACATCCTTCTTGATCCGCGGCGTCAGGTTCAGCGACCGCGCCTGCCGCACAGCATTACTGAAGTCTCCCATTTTGTAGAACGTCAACGAACGCTCGTAGGCCGCATAATCGGCCATCTCGGCCTGCGGATACTTCTGGAGCAGCGTCGCATAGGTGTTCACCGCCGCCTCATTCCGGACGAGTTGCCGCTCGCAGTTGGCCTTGATGTAGAGCCATTCCTCCGGCTTCTTCACGTCGACCGAGGCCAGTGCCCGGTCGCACACCGGCAGGGCGTCGGCATACAACCCCGCATGATGAAACGCCCAGGCCATCTGCACCCGCGATTCCGCCACCCGTTCATCCGCCGGATAAAGCGTGGCAAGCTTCTCATAGGCCCGCGCGCTCTGCTCAAAGCGCTTCCCCCGGAAATAGAAATCACCGAGTTGGAACCACCCCTCGGCTCCCACCCGGGGCGATGCCGGATTTGATACCGCCACCAGATACAGCGCCTCCAACCCCGCCTCCTGCCCCGCCACCCCCTGCCGGAGTCCCGCCAGCGCCAGCGCTGCATACCCCGCATAAGGACTCCCCGGATGCGCCTTTAACACCGCCGCGTAGGTCTCCTCACCCTCCCCCTTCCGCCCCTCCTTGACCTGCACGTTCGCCAGCGCATACCGGCAGGCCGCGTCAATGTCCGGCGAAGGCGCCTGCGACAACATCGCCGCCAGGAGTGCCATCTGGTCCTGGAGGCGGCCGGCCGCTTCCATCAATTCAGCCCGCCGTAACCCCGCCCGGAAATGATATTCACCCGCGGCCGATGCCGCGTAAGCCCGCGAATAGGCCGACTCAGCCTCATCCGGCTTTCCCAGTTGGCGCCAGCACTCGCCCACGCGGTAATGAACCGCATCCAACATCGCCCCCTCGCCGCTCGGGGACCCGGCCAGATAGGTCTGGTATTCCTTGAGCGCCACTTCCCACAGCCCGCGCGAATACAACCCGTCTGCAAACTGGAGTTGCTCCTTCGGCTCCAACCCCCATGCCAGCCCGGCGGCCAACAGGACACCCGCCGCCATGAGACTCATCCCGAACCGTTTCATGTGCCGGATTTCTTCTCGCCCATGCCCGCCGCGAATGAAATGTTCCAGATGTCCGCCTGTCGGCAGAGATCCAAAACCCGGATGACGTGTTCGTACGCCGTCTGCCGGTCCGCCCGGATCAACACCGGTTGCCCCGGAAACAATGACACCAGCCGCCGCAGAAGAACTTCCAGGTCCGTCTCCCGCAACGTCCGCCCGTTCACCACCGTGGACCCATCCCTCATCACGTTGAGGATGATCTCACCCGGCAACCGTTGTTGCACTTCCGCCGTCGTGGCCGTCGGCAATTTGACATCAATCTCCGCCTCCCACTGCGTAAAGATCTGACTCATGATCGAGTAGCAGAGCAGCACGAGCAGGAAATCCACCATCGGCGCTATCTGGAACGCTATAGGATTGGATTGGTGCTTGCCTCGGAAGTTCATTTACCCCTCTTGCTCAGCAGGACGTTCATGACTTGCCCGGACGCCACTTCAAGCCCGGCGATCAACCGCGCTGCCCGGTTCCGGAAATAGGCGTAGAACGCCATGGTCGGAATACCCACAATCAACCCCGCCGCAGTGGCCACCAACGCCTCGCCCACCCCCGCCGCCAACAACATCGGCTTCGCTTTGGTTAAATCCAGGGCAACGGCGTTGAAGGCGTGAATCATGCCGAATACCGTGCCCAACAGCCCCACCATGGGCGCCAGAACCGCCAGATCAAAAAGGTACTGGGTCTGGCCCTGGATGATCAGGGCCTGCCGTCCGCCCTCGCCCTCGATTACATCCTTAAGCAATCCCGGTGACGGCTGCTCAGCCGTCCTCGCATAATCGATGGCGGCAACCGCGACTTCCGAAAAGGCGCAGGGCCGGTACCCGCACGCGGAACGGGCATCCACCCACGCACCCGCCTCCAGTTTGTCCAGAATGTCGTCCTTGAGCGTCGCCGGAACCACCTGGCTGCTGCGAAGGCTGGCAAACAGATAGATGACAAGCGCCAGACCGGCGACCGACATCAGTCCAAGCGCCACCATGACCACGCCACCCCGGCTCAGCATCTCCATCAGGGGAACCTGCTGGCTCGCAAGCAGATCATCCCGGGCCACCGCCCCCCGGGCAATAACCGCCATTCCTCCCAGCACCACCCCAACTAACAGGTTTAGTCCCATCTTGCGTCTCTGCGTCATCGTGTTCTCCCGTTCTGACTGCTCACCCACCAACGTTTCCCATCCATTTCAAATCATGTACTTCATCCCCATCAACTTCGTCACCGCCCGGATATGCCCCGCCCGCCGCTCTTCCTGCCAAAGCCCTTCCTCGGCCAACCGCTTCCCGTACTCCCCGAAATCCAGTCCCGCCGTGGCGCCCAGATGCGTCTTCTTCCCCAGCGCTTTTCGCGCATCCATCGTCTGCAGTTCGCCAAGGTGATCCTTCACATACTGGTAGGCATCCCGGAACGGCATCCCGCGCCCCACCAGCTCCAGCGCCTTGTCAGTGGCAAACACCCCGGCCGAAAACCCGCGCAGCAACGCCGCCTCATTGACCGTCGTGTGCGCCATCATCAACGCCATGCTGCGTAGACAGGCCCGCGTGGTGGCCAATCCCTCCATGAATGGACCTTTCGTATCCTGCAGATCACGGTTGTAGCCGCTCGGCAGCGACTTGCAGATATCCACCACCGCCAGTTCGCACGCCACCACACGCGACACACGGGCTCGCACCAGCTCGACCACATCGGGATTGTTCTTCTGCGGCATGATGCTGCTCCCCGTCCCGAACTCCGCCGGCAGCGAGAAATACCCGAACTCCGGCATCGTGTAGATCATCAGATCCTGCGCCAGCCGCGAGAGGGAAAGCATCACCTGCGAACAGGCGGCCAGGATCATCGCCTCCATCTTGCCCCGCGCGTTGTTGGCATACAGTACATTGTGGATCGGCCGGCTGAATCCCAGCAGGCGCGCCGTCAAGTACCGGTCCAGCGGAAGCGGAACCCCGTAACTGGCCGCCGACCCCAGTGGACACTGGTCATTGATCGCATAGACGGACTTCAATAAGGCCACATCATCCAGCAGACTTTCCGCATGCGCCGTCGCCCACAGGCCGACGGAACTGGGCATCGCCGGCTGCATGTGCGTCCGGCCAACCATCGGCACCTGCACGTGCTGCCGCCCCAATCGAACCATCACCGTCGCCAGCTCCAGCGCCTCGCCCACCATGTCCAGCAATTGCTCCCGCGCGTAAAGGCGCAGATCCACCGCGACCTGGTCGTTGCGGCTCCGACCCGTATGAATCTTCTTCCCCAGTTCGCCCAGCGTCGCGGTTAACTCCCGCTCGATCGCCAGATGCACATCCTGGTCGTCCAGGGCAATGACGAAATCCCCGGCCGCCGCCCGGCGCAGGATAACCGCCAACTCCCGGATCACCGCCTTGCGCTCACGATCCGAAACCACCCGCGGCCGCACCGGCATCCGCGAGAGCATCGTCACATGGGCGGCTGATCCGATGCAGTCCACGGCCACCAGCGCCTGGTCGAGCCGCAAATCGCCGCCGGCCGTAAAATCCAGCACCATCGCATCAATGGCGCCCACCGTTGTCTTGCGCGTCGTTGTCTTTGCTGTCATGGCCCTAATCCCGGCTCGTATCCTTTGGCTTATCGCCGAATTTAATTTCCGCCTCGTCAACATACCGTTCGATCCACCCTTTTTCAAGCACAGGCTCCCTCGCCGGCGAAGTATTCCTCCACACCCCCGACCGGTCCTGCACCTCACGCTCCACCGCGTCCAGATACGCTTCGCGCTTCCGGGTCAGGTCAGCCAGCAAATCCAGTTTCTTTTCAACCCGCCTCAACGTACGATTCAACGTTACCGTCCAGGCTCCCGCGGCAAGACGCTCATAGAATACCGCATAGTCCTCGCCCAGACTCACAAGTTCCTCCGCCTTCCCCAGCGTCATGGACCGCAACCGCGGGGCCTTTTGCAGGGCGGCAAACGACACCCCCGGTTCCGATCGGCGGGCAATCGCCTCCTGCGGCGTCAACCACACCAGCGCCCCACGGTCGGAACCTAATGGCACGGCCAGCGGCAACTCGCCCTGCAGCTGCCCGATCAGCCTTGTCGACAATTCACCAAAGGCATGGATCAGGTTCCCCTGCTTCTGCAACCACTCCCTCCATGCCGGCTCCATTGCCGCCTCGGACCCTCCCGTCAACGCATCCGCCATCCATTCGGCTGTCACCCCGCCGGTATCCGCCAGCCGGTCCAGAATCCGCGCATACGGCGACACGTTCACCCCGTAGGTCCCGAGCCACTGAATCACCATCCCGCAAATCGATCGGTAGCGGGGCCACCCCTCCGGAAGCGATTCCCAACAAAACACCTCCGCCAGCTTTGGGATCTCCGACGCCGGACGCCAATCAGTGACCACATCCCGGTTCCGACCCCTGACCGCCGCATCAAGATTCTGCGCAACCCCCATCGTCAACCACTGCGGAATAGCCGGCATCCGACTTCCTGCCACCCCCCGGCGCCGTTCCCTGATATAACCCGCCATCAATGCCCGGCATAGAAGTTCGTCCATCACCTCCCCATCCGCTGGCTCTGCCGTGTTGACCACGAGAACCCGCAGCAACAGACCGCTCTCCTCACGTAGCATCAATGAGGGTAATAGCGCCGCCTCGCGACCGGACACCAGACGGATCTCAATCACCTCCGGCCGCCGGATCGGAAACTTCACCCCGAGCAAACGCTCCAGTTTCGAGGTGGTCTCTTCCGCCCAGCGCGTCTGCGCCATGCTGGCAAACACGTCGGGGCCGCTGGCCACAAACCGGCCGGTGGCACTGGTTGTGAAAATGCGATTGGTTGACGGAGCCGCCTCCCTTGCCGCACGAACCCCCTCCCGTCCAAAGGCCTGCAGGCATACCGTAAGGGCCAAGAAAAAAGCAACGGCACCGACGCAACCAGGACCATGCCGCGGGATTCCACATCTCATCGTCAGTATCCTAATCCAAATGACGCCTATTCCCCGAATTTGACGTGCGCCACATCCTGATCAAGCACCACCTCGGCCAGCGCGTCAACCACCTGCTTTTCGGCGACCACATCAGAAAAGACATCCTTGAAGAACGCCTGAGGAATCCCCTGCATCGGCCCCACCAGCGGTAAATGACCAACCCGGCCGCCCGTGACCCGCATCTGGCCGTTGTCAAATACCACCGTCATCTCAAGACTGACCGGCACTGTGCCCATCCCCGCAGGCAACCAGGTCAGGTTGGTGACTATGCCAGGCCGCCACGTAAACCACGCCCCTACGTCCATCGCCCCGGATCGAATATCCACCGTCAACGCCCTGAAACGACGGGACTCCGCTCGCCCCCCCAAAAAACCGTTGATCTCCGTCTCCGTGAAATCCACCGACGCCTTCTGCTTGGCCATGATCGCCTTCTTGACCGCCCGCGTCTTGAGCACCACTTGCTGCCCGCCGGAGGCATCGCGCTGCACCACCGGCAACTTCACGGGCCAGAAACCCAGCCCCAAACCGCCCAGAATGCCTAGCGTCAGCAACCCGCCGATCATCTTACCGATCATCGCCCCAAAACGCACCTCCCGCCGTTCATTGAGATCCGAGGGCGCCGTGCGTTTCAGATCAAGCTTCACGCCGCACTGAGTGCAGAACACCCGCCCCAGATCATTCCTGAATCCGCAGGCCGAACACTCAATCTTGATCGCCATACAATGCCTCTCTCAGTCTTTCTTGGTTGGAGCGACACAGCTTGCCGCACCGGAGTCCGACTTGGCCCCCTTGCGATAACTGTCGCTCCGGTAGTCCGTCTGGTAGAAGCCAGTTCCCTTGAAAATGATCCCCGCCCCGGATCCGAGCATCCGCTTGACCACCCCTTTGCAGGTAGGACAACGCTTCAGCTTCTCATCGGTAATACGCTGGAATTTCTCGAATCGCCCACATTTCTTGCATTCGTATTCGTACGTCGGCATAACCTCTCATCCTCCACGACTTCACAGATATAGTCATGGTAGTCGGAGCCCTCCCCCCTGTCAACCACCGCAGCTGCTGTGTCAACGCCAAGCCGTTGGCGCTTCAAGATTAGGGTGGACAACCCCGCGCCGGAAGCCATATAAGGACACTCATTCCTTATGAAAACCGCACCCATCAGCCTGTTACTCGCCGCCACCCTGCTATCCGTGGCTGGCTGCCGGAACCTGCCCTCGCCGGTAACCCCATCAGCCCCATCCTCACCGGGCACCAACTCGCCTGCAGTCGAAGTGACCTCCGCGACCAACTCGGCAACCAAGGAAGACGAGGAAGCCTACCGCCAGATCCGACTCCTGACACGCTCCCTGCTTCTGATCCGCCATAACTACGTGGATGAAACCAAAGTCAGTTACTCCAACCTGATGACCTCGGCCCTGAACGGCATGCTCTCCTCCCTTGACCCCTACAGCCAGTTCCTGGAACCCACCGAATACCGCGATCTCAAGGAGGACACCCAGGGCGCTTTTGGCGGCATCGGAATCCAGATCGGCGTCAAGGACAACCTCCTGACCGTCATCGCCCCCATCGAGGATACACCGGCCGCCCGGGCCGGACTCCTGAACGGCGACCGCATCATTGAAATTAACGGCCAGCGCACGGAATCCCTTGCCTTGCGGGACGCCGTTCAAAAACTCAGAGGCACCCCCGGAACCAAGGCAACCCTCAAGATTCTTAGAGGCCGCGATATCAAGGACTTCGCGCTCGTACGCGAAGTCATCCGCGTCACCAGTGTCAAGGGCGCCCGCTTCATCACCGAAGGAATCGCCTACCTTCGCATCACCGAATTCAGCGAACCGACTGCCCCCGCCCTGCTGGAGGCCATCCGTAAACTCAAATCCCAGAAACCGCTGAACGCCTTGGTGCTGGACCTGCGCAACAACCCCGGCGGCCTCCTGGTTTCGGCCATCGACACCAGCGAACTCTTCCTCAAGGCAGGCACCCTGGTGGTTTCCACCCGCGGCCGCGGCGATAACCCGCGCCAGATGCCCTCGTATTCTTCAGGCCACATCCATTTCACGGACTTCCCAATGGCCGTCCTCGTCAATGGCGGTTCTGCCAGCGCGGCCGAAATCGTCGCAGGCGCACTTCAGGACAACAAACGGGCCGTACTCGTCGGCGAACTGACCTTCGGCAAGGGTTCTGTGCAGAATGTCATTCAACTCGAGGACGGCTACGGCCTCCGCCTTACCACGGCCCATTACTACACCCCCAGCGGCCGCTGCATCCATGAAAAGGGAATCGAACCGGATATCGTCGTCCCCATCGCCACGGAGGAATGGCCAAACATTCTCATGAAACGAGCCTACACCGAAACGCCCGGCCTTCTGCCTGAGTCCGAGAAACCCGCCAACTTCGACCAGGTTACTGATCGCCAACTTGACCGGGCCGTGGACCTGCTCAAGGGAATCCTGATCTTCCAGGGGCACAAGTAACCCCTCCCGACCGTACCATGAACATCCTCGGCATCGAAACCTCCTGCGATGAAACCGCCGCCGCCATCGTGCGCAACGGCCGTGAGGTCCTCTCCAATGTCGTCTATACCCAGATCGCCCACCATCGCCCCTACGGCGGAGTGGTCCCCGAAATCGCCTCCCGCCAGCATGTCGAGCACCTCCCCGAAGTCATCAACGAAGCCCTGTCCAACGCCCGACTCCCATGGAACGCCATTGATGCCATAGCCGTCACCGCCGGCCCCGGCCTGGCCAGTTCGCTCCTCGTCGGCCTCGCCGCCGCCAAGGCACTCGCCCTGCGTCTGGATAAGCCGCTGATCGCCATCAACCACCTGGAGGCCCACATCTATTCCGCCTTCCTGGCCCCGGACTCGCCCGACCCGCTCACCCTGGGCCCCTTCCTCGCCCTCATCGTTTCAGGCGGCCACACCAGCTTTGTCCGCGTGGATGCCATCGGCCGCTACCACCTGCTGGGCCGAACCGTGGACGACGCCGCCGGCGAAGCGTTTGACAAAGGAGCCAACCTGCTGCAGTTGGGCTATCCCGGAGGCCCCGTGATTGACAAGACCGCCCGCGATGGCAACCCCGCCTTCGTATCCTTCCCGCGCGGTTTCGTCAAAAAACTCCACCCCAGGATCCAACACATCAGCCCGAAGTATTGCGTCAGTTTCAGCGGCCTGAAGACATCCCTGCTGTATTACCTGCGCGAGCATCCCATCGGATCGGCTCCGGACATCACCATCCCCAATATCGCCGCCAGTTACCAGGAGGCCATCATCGACACGCTGATCCAGCGCGCCCGCCATGCCATCGAGGGGGCCCCAATCCTGGCCGTGGTCGGCGGAGTTTCCCTCAATCGCCGCCTGCGCCAGAAACTGGAGATTCTCGCCACCCTGAAGCGCATGCGCCTGCTACTCGCCCCACCTCAGTTCTGCACCGATAACGCTGCCATGGTGGCCGGCCTCGCTGCCCACAAAATGGCTGGGGCCCCACCCCTGCATGATACCATGCGCCTCGATGTCGACCCCAACCTCGGCATCGGCGAGTAACGCTTGCTTGAAAATCTCGCCTCCGGGGACTAAAGTCCTTCCCGATGCGTACACGAGACACCATGGATGCCCTGACCAGCGGAATGGCCGCCGCCGCCGACGCCACCGTCATCCTAACCAGTTTCCTGGCGGCCACATGGATCCGGTTCGAAAGCGGCCTCATCCCCGTCAAAAGCTATCCACCCAACCTGTGGGTCATGTATGGGTGGGGCTCCGTGGCGGCTACCATCCTGCTCCTCTTCCTCTTCCGCCAACTCGGCCTGCACATCCGCCCCCAACTCGGCGGGTTCTCCAGCAAAATCCCGCGCCTCATCCGCGCCACCGCCCTTGGCATCCTCTGTACCACCGCTCTCGCTTTTGCCGTCCAGCACGACCCACCCTTCTCACGTCTCACCGTTCTGATTTCGCTTCCCCTGGTCTGCCTCGCCGTCATCCTCGAGCGCTACCTGCTCTTCCGTTACGAAATCCACCTTGCCCGTCGCACCACCCAGGCCAACCGGGTCATCATCGTCGGCACCGAGGACGTCGCCGCCCACCTTCAACGCAGCCTGGAACACGAACCCCGTCTCCGATCCAAGGTCATCGGGTTCATCCGCTCCGGCGACGCCACCCTCCCCCTC
The DNA here is from genome assembly GCA_044344495.1 of Kiritimatiellia bacterium. Taxonomy (GTDB): domain Bacteria; phylum Verrucomicrobiota; class Kiritimatiellia; order CAIKKV01; family CAITUY01; genus CAZDUS01. The sequence continues at coordinate 10,442 of JBIJCW010000048.1, forward strand.
GCCATTCCACCCGACCTCGTTTGCGGCACCATCGACCAACTGGAATCCATGCTCGACACCCAGCCGCCGGACCAGTTGATCGTCACCGACAGCCAACTCGATCATCATCGCCTGGTCGGAATCATTCTTGCCTGCGAACGGAACATGGTCACCTTTAACATGGTGCCCGACATGTTCCGCATCATGACCGGCAGCATGGATATGCGCGTGGTGGACGACATCCCGCTTCTCGGCATCAGCCGCTGGCCGCTGGATTATTTCTGGAACCGCTTCCTGAAGCGCGCCGAGGACATCATCGGCTCCGCCATCGGCCTGCTTCTGGTCGCACCGGTCCTGGCCGTGGCCGCCATCCTCATCAAACGCGCTTCGCCCGGTCCCGTCTTCTACCGCCAGGAACGCTGCGGCGAGAACGGCAAGACCTTCACCATCTACAAACTCCGCACAATGCTCCCCGACGCCGAAAGCCAGTCCGGCCCCGTCTGGGCTGTGGAGGATGACCCCCGCCGGACCCCCTTGGGCGCTTTCATGCGGCGACACAACATCGATGAACTCCCCCAGCTGTGGAACGTCCTGTCCGGCGACATGAGCCTCGTCGGACCGCGCCCCGAACGCCCGCATTTCGTCGAAAAATTCAAGGAGGACATCAGCCGCTACATGTGGCGCCACGTCTCAAAACCCGGCATGACCGGGTGGGCACAAATCAACGGATTGCGGGGCAACACCAGTATCGAGGAACGCATCCGCTATGACCTCTACTACCTCGAAAACTGGTCACTGGCCTTCGACTTCAAGATTCTCCTAAGAACCTTCACCTCCAACAAAAACGCTTACTGAGCCAGGGCTCAGGATTCGGAGTTCAGTGTTGACCATCTCGACGGAATAATCCATCTTTCCGCCCATGCATGGTGAATTTGGCGCCTTTTTTTCCAACCCTGTTTTCTGGGCTGGATTTTGCGGATGGATGCTGGCCTCTCTCCTGAAAATGGTCTCCAACCTGCGTCGTACCCGCAAGATTGATTTTCAGTACCTGGTCGCCCTGGGTGGCATGCCCAGCGCCCATTCGGCCATGGTCAGCGGCCTGGCAACCGCCGTGGGAATCCAGAACGGCTTCGGCAGCACCCTCTTCGTCATCACCCTGGCCTTTGCCGTGGTGGTCATGTTCGACGCCTCCACCGTGCGCCGCGCCACAGGACAGCAGGCCCGCCTACTCAATCAGATCGTTGACCAGATCTTCAAGGAACACCATCTGTCGACACAGAAACTCAGGGAAATCCTGGGCCATACCCGTACCGAAGTCTTCGCCGGCATGATCGTCGGCATCGCGTCCGGAGTCCTCGTCAGTCTGGTCGGCCGTTGAGACCCCTCCGGAACCGCTTCGCTGCCTCCACCACTACCGCTCGACCGAAATCGCCTCCACGGGGCAGTTGATGAGCGCCTCATGGCAACTTTCTTCCGATTCCGGAGGCACCACGTCCACAATCACCTCGGCAAGGTCGTCCACAAGCTCAAACACGTTCGGGCAAATATCGGCACACAATCCGCATCCCGTGCATTTGTCCTTATCTACCATCGCCTTCATCGTGACCTCCTGATCTTCACGGCGCACCGTTGCCAGCCACCCTGCGAGCGGGACGCGGCCAGGGTGTGCTGGCGTGTTCGACAATCTCCATTCTTCCGTCCCAAGCCGCCTGAATTTCCACGACTCTGCCTTCGTGAAATCTAATCTTGTATTCTTTCCCGTGCGAAATCGATATGCATCTTTCCGATCATCTTTTGGACTTCGCCGGCACCGACGTCTCAATAAACGTCCTCAATACCGCCTCGTACGCGCGCCCGCTCTCCTCCCGCCCGCTGTTGTGCCCACCCTTGAGTTCATAGAACGCCTTGGGTTCATTCGCCACTTGATACAACCTCTGCCCGAAAACAAAGGGAACCATCTCGTCATCCCTCCCGTGGGCGACCAGGACCGGACAGTGAACACCACGCAGGCGATCCAGGGTATTGTAATCGAACCGGCACAGCCAACGCGCCGGCAGAAACGGATAGACCCGCGACGCCATGTCCGGCATCGACGTGAACGTGGACTCTAGCACCAAGGCCCCCGGGCGCTTCCGCTCCGCCAACCAGGCCGCCACCGCCCCTCCTAACGATTCACCCTGGATCACAATCGCGCCCGGCACCACACCCTTGACGCCCACCAACCAGTCCCAGACC
>JBIJCW010000049.1:0-12625 GCA_044344495.1 Kiritimatiellia bacterium
CTAAGGGGGATGGAGGGGCGGGAGGGGGAATGGTTGATGGTTCATGGTTGATGGGAAGAGGGTTCGGGAGCGGGGATGCGGGGACGGAAAGAGGGGGGAAGGGGATTGAAGCGGAGGATCGGCAGGTCTGCCGCAGACGTTCAACGTTTGCCTCCACCGGGGCAAGCCCGGTGGGCGGCTGGCGCAAGGTCATAGGGATGTCACCCGGGCAGGCGGTGACGGGTGATCGTCTTGCCGGACCAGGAGAGGATCTTGCGGGCCTTGAGTTTGCGGAGCAGCCGCGAGAGGGTTTCCGGTGTGGTGCCTATGGCGGCGGCCACATCCTTCTTGCTGATCGCGATCTGTACCACCTTCTGGTCCCGGTACTGTTCCTTGAGGAACCATAACAGGCGGCTTTCGACATCGTGGGCGGATTGTTGCACGAGGCGTTCAGCCAGATAGCGTTGCTTGCGCATGAGCATGGCGATGAAGTCGTTCCGGAAGCTCAAGGTGCCCAGCAGGGCGTGGACTTCATTGCGCGGGAAGACGATCAGTTCGCTGGATGCCAGGGCTGTGGCCGTCACGGGGTAGTTCTCGCGTTCAAACAGAACCACTTCGGCGAAGACCTCGCTGGGTTGCACCACCTTGATGACGACCTCGCCACCGTCGGGCGTGGTCTTGTGGAGTTGGATGGCGCCGCGGCGTAGAAGATAGAGGGCTTGGCCCGCTTCGCCCTCGCGAAAGAGGGTCGCCCGTTTCTTCAAGTCCTTCAGATTACTGATGGCCGCAAGCGCCTTGAGGCTTTCGGGTGACAGATCCTTGAAGAAGTTGCTTTCCGCCAGAAGATGTGAACTTAGCATGACGCTCCTAAAGGGTGAGGAGATCCTGAATGCTTTCCCACGTCATCGAACTGAAGGCATTTTCGCCGGTGGACAGGGTGGCGTCAATGACGGCTTTCTTCTGGTTCTGGAGGGCAAGGACCTTTTCCTCGACCGTGCCCTTGGTGATGAGTTTGATGCTGTAGACGGTGCGTTTCTGCCCGATACGGTGGGCGCGGTCGGTGGCCTGGTTTTCCACGGCGGGATTCCACCAGGGGTCGAAGTGGATGACCATATCGGCACCGGTCAGGTTAAGGCCCGTGCCGCCGGCCTTGAGGCTGATGAGAAAAACGGGAACGGCGCGATCGGTATTGAAGCGGTGGACTTCGGCCATCCGGTCCTTGGTGGCGCCGTCGAGGTAGCAGTAGGGGATCTGGCGTTGATCCATCTGGCGGCGCAGGATTGTCAGCATGGAGACGAACTGGCTGAAGACCAGGACGCGGTGGCCGCCGTCGAGGGCCTCGTCGAGCAGTTCGAAAAATAGATCCATCTTGGCGGACGGGGCTTCGGCGTGAAGGCCGTCGAGTTTCAGGAGATCCAGATGGCAGCAGACCTGGCGCAGGCGCAGGAGGGTCTTGAGGACTTCCATGCGGGAGCGTTGGAACCCCTGTTTGGCGACCAGGTCGGTCAGGCGGCGGCGGGACGCATCCACGAGTTCCTTGTAGACCGCCTTCTGGTCGGAGCTGAGCGAGCAGGTGGCCATGCGTTCGATGCGGGGCGGCAGGTCGCGCGCCACTTCGACCTTCAGGCGGCGCATCAGGAACGGTTGGAGTTTGCGGCGGAGCCGGAGCTGGGCGGCCTGGGCTTCCGGTCCGCCCTGTCCGATCGGGAGCTCGTAATGCTGGCGGAAGGAATCGTGAGAGCCGAGGTATTTCGGCATCAGGAAGTCCATGATGGACCAGAGATCCGAGACGCCGTTCTCGATGGGTGTTCCGGTGAGGACCACCCGGTGGAAGGCGCGGATTTCCTTGGCGGTGATGGCGTTCTGGGTGGAGCGGTTCTTGATATGCTGGGCCTCGTCGAGCACCATGACGGAAAACTCCTGTTCACGGTAGTGGGCGATGTCGCGGCGAAGCAGGGCGTAGGAGGTGACAACCAGATGCGCATTCGGGACGTCGGCCCATTTGCTGTGGCGATCGCTTCCCGAGAGTGGCAGAACCCGCAGGGCGCTGACAAACTTCTGGGCTTCCTCGGCCCAGTTGTTGACGAGGCTGGTGGGGCAGATGATCAGGGCGGGTTTGTTGCGCGCCGCGGGATGGTGGCGTTCCAGTTGGAGCCAGGTCAGCGTCTGAAGGGTTTTCCCGAGTCCCATCTCGTCGGCCAGGATACCGCCGAAGGTGTTGATCTCGAGGAAGCGGAGCCAGTTGACGCCTTCCTTCTGGTAGGGGCGCAGAATGCCGTCGAGGGCGGGGGGGAGGGGGACCGGTTCGGCAGATTGGAGCCGCGCCTGGCGTTCGGCGGAGAGGCGCCAGGGGGCGGGGGCCTCCACGTCGACGCCATCCAGGGCATCCAGCGAGGTCTTAACGTAGGAGGAGTAGACGGCGGGCATGCGGAAGGCGCCGGGCCGGCTGCCTTCGCCGCTGGCGCAATCGCGGAAGACTTCCATCATGGAATCAATGGCGGCGGAATCCAGGAGGATGGTGCGGCCATTCCGCTCGATAAAGGCTTCGCCCTTCAGCAGGGCGCGTTGGATATCGGCGGGGGCCAGACGGTTGCCTTCCCCATCCTCAAAATCGAATCCGACTTCGAACCAGCCGGGCTGATCGCCCTCGCTGTGGATATTCACGACAGGGGTGGCGAAGTCCATGGTATCCATGACGCCGCCGATGCGGCCCTCCAATTCCACGCGCCAGCCAGCCCGGCGCAGGGCGGGGACGTGACTGCCGAGGAAGTTCAGCACCTCACGGCAACCGACGATGGGGCTGAGGGCATCGCCGGATTCACCGGAAAGTCCGCAGGAGGAGAGGGTGGCGAGGGCATCCTTCTCGGCGGGCATGTTGCGGACGGTGTAGCGCATGAGGTCGGAGGGGTCGGGGATGGCGAAGTGACCGGAGGGATCGTTCTTGCCGGCGACGAGGCGGATGCCGTCGTACTCGGCGTGGACGGTGGCGGCGAGGGAGGCGGGACTGCCGCGGATAATCAGACGGAAACGGGGTGAGGCGGGTTCCACGGTGAAGAGATCCGGCGAGAGGTCGCTTTCGATGCGCATGAATCCCGCGAGCATCGGCAATTCGGTCTGCATGAAGCGGGGAATGGCTTCGCGGGGAATGATGACCGGCTCGGAGTAGATGGAGCGGATAGGTTCGGGCAGGATTTGTTCAAGCGGCCAGAAGTGGCGGGCGCCGTACGCCCAGCCATGTCGTCCGTTGACGATATAGACGGGCGTTTCGGCGGGTTTCATGAACGGGATTTCCGTATGGAGGATCAGGATCAGTTCGCCATTATCGCGGTCGAGATCGAGATGCAGATAGGAGACCAGACGGGAGGCGGCCACGGTGATGGGGGTTGACTGGCCTTCCTCGGCGAGGGTCATGCCCTGCAACAGGTGAAGCAGGGACAGGAAATCATGGGGCGTCAGATCCACAGTGCCACGGGCGGGTCCTTCGGCGATATCCTCGAGGACAAAGAGGATGGATTCGTCCTTCTGGGAAAGGCCGAGGCAGATATCGGGGCGGACCTGGTCGATGGGGACGGTTTCATTACCGAGGGACACGGCGCAGGTGATGGGGATGCGGCCGGCGTTCACGCCTTCGCGCCAGCAGGTGCCCAGGGCGAGGAGGAGGCGGGCGGCGATACTGCCCGGTTCGCCGAGTCGGGCGCGTTTAGCGTAGGCGTTTTCCGCATAGGCTGACATACGGGCGGCCCGGCGGAGTTCCTCCCGCTTCAGGGTTTCCAGTTCGGGGTGGTTGTTGCGCCGGATCCATTCCAGGCACAAGGCCACAACGTGGGCGCAGATGATGCCCCGCTCCTTGCTGTCGCGGCAGGGGCAGTGATTCTCGGCGGAGCCGTCCTGCCGGATGCGGACGGCGGTTCTCAGGGGGCGGTTGCTCCAAAGGATGGAGCCGGTGATCAGGGGCGGGGAGTAGGTGACGTCCTGGACCAGGTTGCGTTCGGCCAGGGTCTGGGCATCGCGAAAGACGCGATGCCCGGCCCAGTTGATGAGCACCTGATGGGTGATGGGGGGGCGTGCCGACATGGGTTAACTCGCGGGGCGATTCATCCAGAGGGTGGTCCACTCGCCCCTGACCAGGGTTTCATGGAGCGTGAATCCGTGAGGTTGGAACGCGGCGATGACGTCGCCAGCCTGCGGATTGAGGATACCGGAAAGGATCAGGGCCGCCGACGGGGTGGCGGCGACCAGGGACGCGAGGATGCTGGCGTTCTCGATGAGGACGACGGCGAGGATATTGGCGACGACCGTGTCGAAAGGGGGGGGGCCGGTGAGGGAGGTGAGATCGGCGACGCGAAAGTCGATGGTATTGACGTGGTTCAGGGCGGCGTTCTCGCGGGCGACGCGGATGGCGTCGGGATCGTTGTCGATGGCGGTGATGGCGGTGAAGGACAGGCGGGCTCCGGCGATGGCGAGGATGCCGGAACCGCAGCCGACATCCAGCAGGCGTTGGCCGGGGTGCCGGGCGGCGATGGCGTCCAGACAATGCAGGCAACCGCGGGTGGTGCCGTGCTGGCCGGTGCCGAAGCTCATGCCGGGATCGATTTCCAGGACAATATCGCCCGGGGTGGCGGCGCAGGATTCCCAAGAGGGTTTGATCCAGATCCGGTCGGAGACTTTCTCCGTGTGGAAGAATCGTTTCCATGCCTCGGCCCAGTTCTCGGGGGGCAGGGGAGCGGTGGTGGTGGTCCATGCGGCATCGGGGAACTGACAGCGGACCAGGGTTTCCAGGGCGGCGAGCCGGTGTACGGCTTCAGCCTGGGTGCTGCAGAAGTATTCGATACGGGCGAGGTCGCGGTCGGCGTCGAGCCAGGTGGTGCACTGGTCATCCGCCTCGAGCACGGCCATTTCGTCCACGAACTCGGCCACGGCGGCGGTGGTTTCCACACGGGCCACGTGCAGGAGGGGTTGGGGGGCAGGGGCAGGCATGGGCCGGGTCAGGGTTCCTTTTTACGATGGAAGGGGCGTTTGAACTGGAAGCCGTTGGCGGTGGCGGAAGTGGCTGCGCCAAACTCCCCCAGAACGGAACGGCCCAGGTTGAGGCGTCCGAGGACGTTATCGGTGGTTTTGAAGTGGCATTTTGCCGTCTGGAGCAGCACGGCGGGCGAGTGTTTTTCGATCAGGGTGACGGCGGCGTCCTGGACGAGGTTGGAGGCGCCTTTGGGCAGTTTGACGCCCTGCAGTTCGCCCAGTTTACGCAGGCCGAGGAGAAAGGCTTCGCGGGCGAGGATGGAGGCGGCCGCCACGGCGATATCGGATTCGGCCTTGTGCATCTGGATCAATTCGATCTTGCGGCCCTTTTGCATCAGGGCGCGCTTGACCTGTTCCTTGCTGCCGAACTGGTCGGAGACGGCGCGGGGGCAGGAGGGGATTTTCTCCAGCAGGTTCTCGATGGCGCGGGCGTGGCCCCAGGAGAGGATGGAGTTCACGTTGCGGATCCTGGTGTAGAGTTGGTTGTACTTCTCCGGGCCGATGGCGATGACGCTATAGCGGCCGGCGCCCAGCAACTGGCGGAGTGATTTGGCGATGTCGAGGGCGCGGGCATCGCTGGAGATGGTTTTGCTGTCACGCACACCCATCTCCTGCATGGTTTTGGTCAGGGTCTCGTCGGTATAGGCGCTGGCGATGACGAGCGGGCCGAAGAAGTCTCCCTTGCCGCTTTCATCCACGCCGATATGCGGGGCGAAGGCCTCGGGGTTGACGACCTCCTCGTAGCCCAGTTTGACGGTTTGGACGACCTGGGGTTCCATGACGAAGGTTACGAAATCCTGGGCGCCCTTTCCCTGGACGACGCACTTGCCCGACTGGTAGAGAACGACGCGGCAGCCCTCGGCGTCGGCGGCGATGATGGAATAGGGGACAGTGGCCGGCTTGTAGTTTCCCTGCTCCAGAATCAGGATCAGGGAGGCCTGCTGGCTCTCGTTTAGTACAAAGGTGAAAGAATTGCGCTGTTCCATAGAAATACCCTTATATCAAAATAGGGGCGGAGCGCCAAAGGTTTTGGTGCGACTTATTCAGCGGCGGAATCCGAAGGGATTCCGCTACGTCATGGTCGGAATGTGAAAGGATTCTGGTGCGTCATGGTCGGAATCCTAAAGGATTCCGCCTGGAGTTTGGCCTTTGACTAGATTGTGACGCGGCGTTTTCATTTTCCCCTCGACAATATGTGTGTATTTCTGTCATTATAGCTCTAGCACATATGCTAGAGCTATAGAACAGGAGAAAAACATGGGGTATCCAACAAAGGTTCAACTCATCAAACGGAAGAAAACCGCTGATCAATACTACATCAACTTCCCGACAGCCATCGCGGAAGCCATGGAGTTCCAGAAAGGGGAAGTCGTGGAATGGATCATCGAGGACAAGGCCAACATCATTGCGCATCGCAAGCATGTGCCTCCTTCACCGGTCACAGTAAAAAAAACTCTACAGAGATCCTCGACGGCATTGAAGCACTCCTGAACCAGTGCCGCGGGCCCGGCGATGAACAGATGGACGAGAGGGTGCGGCGGCATGTCCTGAGTCAGTTGCTTTGCCTGGGGCGCCACACCGTCACAGGGGTACTGGGGACTTCAGGTCGACTCTTCTGCGATTGGAGCGCGGATTACAGGATGTATTCTTCCCATCGAGTGGATCCCGGCAAGTTGTTTGCCCCGGTGCGTCAGGCGCTGACCTCCCGGCTGGCGCCGGGTGCACCCCTGGTCACGGCGCTGGATGACACGCGTTTGCGCAAGAGCGGACGCAAGACCCACGGCGTGAAGTATACCCGCGATCCGCTGGGGCCGCCTTTTCATGTGAACTTCATCAAGGCCCAACGTTTCCTTCAGATATCCATGGCCTCACCGGCCGAGAATGGCATGGCCAGGATGATCCCGATTGATTTTGCCCATGCCCCGTCACCCCAGAAGCCACGTCCAGACGCGGACAAAGAGGCTTTTGCGCAGTTCCGGGCAGAGCAACACGCCATGGCCTTGCCCAAAGTGGCCGCCGATCATCTGCGTCACCTCCGCAACGCGATGGATGCGGAAGGCGAGCAGGACCGGGCACTGTGGTCGGTGGTTGATGGCGGGTACACCAATGGCACATTCCTGAAGCATCTGCCGACGCGAACGCTTGCGGTTGGCCGTATTCGTTCCGACGCCAAACTCTATCATCTTCCAGCCCCATCCGACGGCAAACCCGGCCGCAACCGTGTCTATGGCCAACGCGCGCCTACCCCGGAAGAACTCAGGAAGGACAATGCTGTGCCATGGCAACATGTCGAGGCTTTTGCGGCGGGGAAGACCCATCAGTTCAAGATCAAGACACTGACCCCGGTGCGCTGGCGACCAGCAGGGAAAGACCATGACTTGCAGTTGATCGTCATAGCCCCATTAGGCTATCGGCTCACCCGCCAGTCTCGTCTGCTGTATCGCAAACCCGCCTTCCTGATCTGTACCGACGCCCAGGCTTCCCTGCAGCAGGTATTACAGTCCTATATCTGGCGCTGGGATATCGAAGTGAACTTCCGTGATGAAAAAACGCTCATGGGCGTAGGGCAAGCCCAGGTTCGCCATGAGAATTCCGTGGAACAGGTGCCGGCCCTGGCGGTGGCCGCCTATGCTATGCTCCTGACCTCCGCCACCCAGGCCTATGGTCCGTCCGGCACCCCCAACACCTTGCCGCCTCCCAAATGGCAGAGAGAAAAAAGGCAGCGCGCCTCCACTCAATCCTTGCTGAATACCTTGCGACATGAGTTGTGGGCTCGGTCGATCCATTTCTCCGGCTTCGTTACATCAGATCCTCAGAACACCAAGCCTCAGAAATCAGATCCCTGTCTAGAAACCGCCCTGTTTTATGCCGCCGGATGAGACGCCCAGGGCCAAACTCCAGTCGGAATCCTAACGGATTCCGCTACGTCGTCGCGGTTGGAATCTCAAAGGATTTTGCTGTGTGATGGTCGGAATCCTAAAGGATTCCGCTACGTCATGGTAGCGGCATTCTTTCGAATGACGCACTGCTTGTTCAACTTCCTTCATCCGTGACGGGAGGTCACGGGGATCGAATTGCCTCTGCGGGAGGGGTGATGGGCGGGGCGGGGCGGATGAGTTTGTAATGTTTGCGGACCAGGTCGAGGTTGAACAGGTTTTCCACGCGGGCCATGATGCGGTGGCGCCGTTCACGACGGGTCAGTTGGTGATTGGGGTCCGGCTGGAAGAGTTCATGGGTGGGTGGGAGGTTATCACGCATGACGGCCGGGTGGGTGCCGGTGAAGGGGCGGAGGACGGCCGGGTCGATCTGGTTCATTTGCACCTGGATCTTCTTGGGACTCCAGTACTTCTCGATGCCATCTTTGGTCCGCTGGATATGGGTTTGGGTGCGGGCCCAGCCGTAATGGTAGATGGTGGCGTTGGTATGGGCGGCCTTTGGATAGCGCCCGCGCATGGCGGAATCGAGAACGGAGAAGAAGAGTCCCTTGGGGCCCCAGGCCGGGATGGTATTGCGGAGAATCCGGACTTCGCGCCGGTACCAGGCCGGGGACCAGGCCAGGGTGTTGAGATTGCCGTAGAAGTGAAGGTAATTGAAGGTCAGGGCCTCGACCTCCCGGTCATCGAGGTAACGTTCCATGGCCTGCCGGATGACGGGGATGTCCGTTTCGTGGATCACCTCGTCGCCCTCGAGGTAGAAGGCCCAGTCGCCGGTGCAGTTGAAGAGGGCGATGGATTTCTGCTGGCCGTAGACGAAGCCTTTCACCTTGCCGTCGGTGCGGATGCCTTCATTCCATGTCGTGTGGATAATGCGCAGTTTCGGGTTATTGATCTGTTGCAGCATCTCGCCGGTGCGGTCCGTACAGGGGCCGAGGGCGACGATGAATTCGTCCACGAGGGGCAGAACCGACTGGATGGATTCGACGAACGGATACCCGCGGAACTCCGCATCCCGAAGAAAGGTAAAGCCACTGATCTTCATGTGTGATTCCTCATGCGATTTCGGTGATGTTACCGGCAAGGTGCCGTGAAGACAAGCGTATCCGCCGTTCCACTCAACTTCCTACACCCGCGACACGAGGTCGCGGGGATCGATGTTAAGACTGTTCCTGTGGGGCGGGTGGTGGTTGGCGCAATTCCGCCCGGCATCTGGCCACAGGGGTACGACGTGAGAATCGCGAAACCGCCCCGAACCCCACAATTCCCGCCGCTTCCAGTCGTTCCCGAAAGACCCGTTGGAACAGGCGCACGGTGGTGTTGACGTCATTCAGTCCCCGGTGCGACCGGTCGTCGCCGAGTTGGAAATGCCATTTCAGGGTTTCCAGCCGATGATTGGGGGTTTCCTCGATCACGCGCCGGGCGAGGGTCATGGCGCAGAAGCCTTTGGTGCCGGAGACGGGAACACCCAGCCGCTGGTATTCCGGTGCCAGGACGCGTCCCCAGTCGAAGGACAGGTTGTAGGCCACGAGGGGGAGATTGCCGGCATAGTCGTGAAAGGCCTTGTGGACCAGCCGCGGATCCCCGCCATGGTGACGGAGGTATTCCCGCGAATAGCCATGGACCGCCTCGGCGCCGGGGTCGATGGGTACGTCGTGGTTCAGCAACGCCTGGAAAGGGGCCTCGACCGGATCCCAGCCGCACATCCGTTGCGCTGCGATTTCGACGACATAGACCGGCTGCATGAGACCGTTGGTCTCCGTATCCACGATCAGCCAGTGCTCGTCTCTCATGGGCGCTTTCCGTTCGAAATTCCGCTTAGGCCTTCGAGGGGGTCAGCATGGTTTCCCAGTCGGGAAATTCTGCCGCCACAGCTTCGGTCAGGCCCGACCAGAAATCTCCGCCTACACCGAGCATGATCCCCATATAAAGGGCGACATCCCGAGCCGGAAACCGTTCCCTGATGGTTCGAATGCCCTTACGCAGCGAGTCAAGGGTTGGTTCGGCCGCGCCATCGTGGATGATGCCGTCAGTGTGCGGTAACCCCTGGGTTTCCACAAAGCAGGCCAGCATGGGGGTTTTGCGGGCCAACAGCCATGACCGCAGGATGTCGTTGCCGTAATGACGCAGTGCCGGTCCGTCGACCAGGCGGCGCATGTGTCTGGCCTTTTCGGCGGCTGGCATCCGCTTGACGAAAACCTCCCGGAACCGCAAGGCGCCTGCCAGTTCCAGCAACATTCTGGGTTGGCCCTCGCGGGTGAGGGTGTCGGCTCCCTGCCAGAATGCCAGGCAGGCTTCGTCTTTTTCCGCTGGCGTCAAGATTGTCCAAATTTGTTGCGAGACGATATCCGTCATACGTGGTTCTCCCCGATGGTAATCCTTGTGGTCCACTTTCCGGCTGTGGAAGGCGAGGATTATGGCATGCCACGTTCCTGCCGCAAGCAGAAGTTACCGGGGGTGCTGTGGGGTGAGTCCGGTGGGCGGCACTGGCACCGCCGGGTGCTGATGGCTCAACGCCTGGAGGAGGGATTAGTAATGGTGGAGAAGACTACGCCGGCCGCGCTGACAATGATGGCGATGGCGATCAGGTGGAGGACCACCGAGAGGATGGGGTGGTTCTGTTGCATGGCAGCGGCAGAGCCCGAGGCGAGCTGGTGTGCTTCGGCCGTCTGCGCCGCCCGGGCGGCGCCTGCGCAGAGCAGCAGCACCGGGCCGAGAATCCATGTGTGAATCATTGTGTTCATGACTGTGTTTCTATGATACCCGGGCTAGATTGACAATCGGGGATTCCCTGATTCTGCATCAGGGTAAATCCTTGCTTGGAGGCGGCTTTTTTGGCTTGTCTTATGGGCATCTGCTCCCTACACTGCGCCGCCAAATTCGGGCAGGTGTGCCGCAGGTGGGGCTGGCCGGAAAAGTGTGGATTAGACAAGGGCGAACTCAACAGGAGAAAATAACATGTCAAACGAACCGACCAAGAATCGCAAGTTGATCGAGTGGGTACAGGAGGCGGCAAAGCTATTCCAGCCGGCAGGGATCTACTGGTGTGACGGATCCGAGGCTGAATACGACCGGCTTTGCCGGGAGATGGTCAAGGGCGGAACCTTCACGCCGTTGAACCCGAAGACGCGGCCGGGTTGTTATCTGGCCCGGTCCCATTCCAGTGATGTGGCGCGCGTGGAGGATCGGACCTATATCTGCTCCAAGTCCAAGGAGGATGCCGGGCCGACGAACAACTGGGCGGATCCCGAGGAGATGAAGAAGTTGATGCGGGGGATGTATGCGGGGGCGATGCAGGGGCGCACGATGTACGTCATTCCGTTCTCCATGGGGCCGCTGGATTCGCCGATCGCGAAGATCGGCATGGAGATCACTGATTCCCCCTATGTGGTGGTCAACATGCGCATCATGACCCGGATGGGCAAGGCGGTGTTGGACAAGCTGGGCGAGAAGGGCGAATTCATTCCGTGTCTGCATTCGGTGGGGGCCCCGTTGAAGCCGGGCCAGGCGGATGTGTCGTGGCCTTGCGAGCCGGACCCGACGAAGAAATACATTGTGCACTTCCCCGAAGAGAAGGCGATCTGGTCGTACGGTTCGGGATATGGTGGCAACGCCCTGCTGGGCAAGAAGTGCCTGGCGTTGCGGATTGCCTCCTCGGTGGCGCGCCAGGAGGGTTGGATGGCGGAGCACATGGTGATCCTGGCGTTGACCTCGCCAGCGGGCAAGAAGCATTACATCTGCGCGGCTTTCCCGAGCGCCTGCGGCAAGACCAATCTGGCAATGATGCAGCCCAGTTTGCCGGGGTGGACGGTCAAGTGCCTGGGGGATGACATTGCGTGGATCCGTGTGGGCGAGGATGGCCGGCTGTGGGCGATGAACCCGGAGTCGGGATTCTTCGGCGTGGCGCCGGGGACCTCGGACCAGTCGAATCCGAATGCGATGAAGACGGTGACCAAGAATACGATCTTCACGAATGTGGCGTTGACGCCCGATGGCGATGTCTGGTGGGAGGACATGGGTGTTCCCGCGCCTGCCAAGGCGATTGACTGGGAAGGCAAGGATTGGACGCCGGACTGCGGGCGCAAGGCGGCGCATCCGAATGCACGGTTTACGGCGCCAGCGGCGCAATGCCCGGTGATTGATCCCGACTGGGAGAGCCCCAAGGGGGTGCCGATCTCGGCCTTCATGTTTGGGGGGCGGCGTCCCTCGACGATTCCGCTGGTGAATGAGGCCTTCAATTGGGAGCACGGCGTGTTCATGGGTTCCTCGACGGGGTCCGAGACGACGGCGGCGGCGTTGGGCAAGGCGGGAGTGCTGCGGCGCGATCCGTTCGCCATGCTGCCCTTCTGCGGGTACCACATGGGCGACTACTTTGCCCACTGGTTGTCGATGGCGAACAAGACGGACCGGAGCAAGTTGCCGAAGGTGTTCTTTGTCAACTGGTTCCGCAAGAGTCCGGAAGGCAAGTGGTTGTGGCCGGGATACGGGGAGAACAGCCGTGTGCTCAAGTGGATCTGTGAGCGCGTGGAGGGTACGGGCAAGGCGGTCAAGACGGCGATCGGGTATTTGCCGACGGAGGACGGGTTGGACGTGGCCGGGCTCAAGACGACGGCGGCGGACCTGAAGCAACTGTTAGAGGTGGATGCCGCGGGATGGCAGGCGGAGATTGCAGACATCAGCGCCAATTACGACAA
>JBIJCW010000214.1:0-3628 GCA_044344495.1 Kiritimatiellia bacterium
CGTAGTTGACCCATTCCCCAGTAAGAGGATGGTGGGCGGTCATCATTCCCCATCGAATGAGCACCCTCTTGCATCCGTTGGTTGCGGCGGCGAATGACCCTTCATCAAGCAACGTCGCGTTGCCCACAAGGGTCTTCTTGGCGAGTTCAAGTCGATTCGTGTCCGAGATAGCCGCTTCAAGAGTCAGCGGCCCATAGACAAGACCGCACTCCCGCCGTGCCGGAATCTGGAACTGGACGAAAAGGCCTTTCCCGGCTGCAAGAGTGTTCGTTACACGTGCGATGTCGGAAACAATGACCTGCCCAGTGGCGGATGCAGGTTCACTTTGTGCAGCTACGCCCGCGATAAGCAGTAGAACCCCGAGGCCGACCACAAATGGTTTCGGCTGAGTCCCAGCGGCGAAATTGGTTCCTCTGGTCATCACTTTTGTCGCACCAACGGTCACACTGACGGTTTCGGCGCCCCGTCTGCGGGGCGACGAATACCGTCCGGTGTGTTGTTCTGTTGCCTTGTCTGACGCTGTTTCAACAGCCGTCTGAAGATGCACGCCAGACAACCGCCAAGCGCGCCGCTGGGAATGCCTGCGACGATTGCAGCCGTGACATTGCCATGCGTAGGGAACAAAACAAACACGAATCCGGCCACTGAACAGGCTCCGACAAGAATCAGGTCGGCCTTCTGGATCTTCATTTCATTCCTTTCTCAAACAGAACGTTCTATCTGTAACGCGTTACAATTCCTGAGACCCAAACTAGATGTGGCAGTCGAGCCCGTCAACGACATTTTGCTGGAACGACAACCGTTTTACTGAGCGCACGACCTGTAGCCAATTTGCAACTGAATGGCCATCAATATCTAACGCGAATAACTTATTCGCTGCGCGATCTACGCTTGGCGCCAATCCAGTTGATAGCTATACTAAACGTAATTTAATAATGTTACATTTGCCGGCAATAAACCATGATGAGTCAGCGTTTACATATCCAGGAGCCTGAGTGGGCGCCAAAGCCAAAAAGCGAGGACAATAGCGTTACTTTTGGCCGGTATTACCGGGATGAGTAATGCGTTACATATCCCGGTATCGGAGGGTGCGTCATGGATCCTGTGCTATACAACAACGAGTTACACCTGGGACGGTTTGCGGAGTATCTGTTAGAACACAAATTAGTGCCGGAAAAGAATGCTCCTTATCACGTTTCCTGGGTCCGAAAGTTCCTTGCCGTTCACCTACCTGCTTGCCTGCAGAGTCTGTGCGGTGTATAACTCTCGCGTAATCAAATGGATGAAGAATGTTGCAAGCAAGATAGTTGAAGGGCATCTTCAACAAAGCCACCGGATATCCTTCACCCGGTTGACAATGCCATGAATACGCGATTAGCCTTGATAGAAGCCCAGCGGAAAATCCTGAAAAGGCTCGCGGAACTGGAGAACGCCATCGGGGACCTCTACGAGTACTATGCCTCGCGCTTTCCCGCCACCCTCACCCTGTGGACGACATTGGTCGAGGAAGAACGGGCCCATGCCCTCATGCTTCACTCCTTGGAGCGGCAGTTGGACGCCGGCTACGTGTTCTGGAACCTGGGCCAGTTCAATGTCGACACCGTTAATAGCGAAATGGGCCGCTTGGAAACGTTGTTCACGAAATCCAAGGACCCTGCTTTCACGGAGAGAGAGGCCTTGATCGCCGCCTCGCGCATCGAATCCTCGGTGCTGGACAGCCATTTCTATTCCACCGTGAAGAGCGACTCCCCTGAATTCAGCCACATGGCCAAGGCTCTGGACGACGCCACCCGGACCCACGTCAACCGGATCCAGGATGCCTTGCATCGCAGCGTGGAGTAACGCAACCGGTTCGCGCTGCAAAGAGTTCCATCACGCAGCCGGTATCCCCCATGTCGGTCAATACCACGTCAGCACCGGCACCCCTCAGTTCATCGGGAGTGTACTTCCCTGTCGCGACGGCTATGGAGACAGCATCGATGGCTTTCGCCGCCGCTATATCACTGGGAGTGTCGCCCACAAGGAACATTGCCCCAAGGGAATCACCCGGTGACATCCGGGCCCGAATCCGCCCCAGCGCCAGGCGCGCAATCTCGTTGCGATCGGCATGTTCATCGCCAAAGGCGCCAAGCACAAAGTGATGGTGCAGGTCGAATTGCCGCAACTTGATCTGCGCGCAGGCGGCAATGTTTCCGGTCACCAGTCCAAGAATGACATCGTTCCGGCTGGAAAGCGCTTCGAGCAGGCGGCGCACCCCCGGATACAACACCAAATCGCTACCCGCCGAGGCTTGCTCCAGTTCGTGCGGCATGTGCTCAAAGAACCGCCTGCAATCCGCTCCGGTCAGCGGCTGTCCATGGTGATCCATGACCTTTTGCAGCACGTTCAAGTCGGTGCTGCCCGCAAAACTCAGATAAGAGAGGTCGTCATCAAAACCAAACACCGCCTTGATCGTACGCACAAACGCCCGGCGCCCGGCCCCTTTCATGTCAAGCAGTGTGCCATCAATATCGAAAAGAACCGCAGTGATGTTCATCGGGTTACAAATGACTTAGCGGCTTCTTCCCGATCGGGCAGACGTTGAACCCGATGTCAAAAAGCCTGCGGTGGTCCAGGCAGTTCCGCCCGTCGAACACAAAGGCCGGCTTGCTCATGCGTTCGTAAATCCGCGCATAGTCGAGCGTCTTGTACTCCGCCCAGTCGGTCATCAGGGCCAGGGCGTGCGCCCCTTCCGCCGCCTTGTAGGGATCCGGCTCGAAGGTCACGCGGTCCAGGCAATCAGCCAGATCCCGGCGGGCGTTGTCCAGGGCCTTGGGATCCGCGATGACCACCGAGGCACGCTCCTCCACCAGGGACCGGCACACACGGATGGCCGGACTTTCCCGGGTGTCGCCGGTATCCGCCTTGAAGGCAAACCCCAATACGGCGATCCGCTTGCCCGCCACGGTGTTGAACATCGAGGCGATCATCTGCTCCACAAACCGGTCCTCCTGATATTCGTTGATCGTGACCACCTGCTGCCAGTAGTTGGCGACTTCCGTGAGGCCGTAGTGCCGGCACAGGTACACCAGGTTGAGAATGTCCTTCTTGAAACAGGACCCGCCAAACCCGACGCTGGCATTGAGAAACTTCGAGCCAATCCGGCTGTCCATCCCGATGGCGCGGGCCACCTCGGTCACATCCGCCTCGGTTCGTTCGCAAAGCGCCGAAAGGCTGTTGATGGAACTGATCCGCTGGGCCAGAAAGGCATTGGCCGCCAGTTTGGACAGTTCACTGGACCACACGTTCGCAGTCAGGATGCGATCCCGCGGAATCCACTGCGCGTAGATGTTGACCAGTTCCGCCACCGCACGCTGACCGGACTCCGTGCCGTGTCCCCCAATCAGGACCCGGTCCGGATTCTCAAGGTCCTTGACGGCGGTGCCTTCGGCCAGGAATTCGGGATTGGACAACACCTCGAAATGGACCGTTCTCGTGCCCGAGTGCAGGATGCGCTCCATCGCCTCCGCCGTGCGGACGGGCAGCGTACTTTTTTCCACCACGATCTTGTCCGTGCGGGAGTGTTCCTTGATCTGGCGGGCGGTTTTCTCCCAGTACTGCAAGTCAGCGGCCTGGCCGGCCCCCTGCC
>JBIJCW010000050.1:0-12535 GCA_044344495.1 Kiritimatiellia bacterium
GAACGACATCACCTCGTATCTCCGGGCTCATCCCGAGATCAAGGATGTCATCATCTCCGGCGGCGACCCCCTGACCATGTCCACCTCCCTGCTGGAACGTATCCTGATGGCGGTCAGATCGGTGCCAAGCGTCGACATCATCCGGATCGGAACCAGGGTGCCGGTGGTCCTGCCCCAGCGGATCACCAACGAATTGACCCAAATGCTGGCCAAGTACCACCCTGTCTGGATTAACACGCACTTCAACCACCCCAACGAGATCACGCCGGAAGCCCAGGCGGCTTGCGCCAAACTCGTCAATGCCGGCATCCCGCTCGGAAACCAGAGCGTCTTGCTGAAGGGAATCAACGATTCCCCCCAAATCATCGAGGAACTTTGCCGGGCCTTGGTCAGGATCCGGGTCAGACCCTATTACCTTTTCCAGTGCGACCTGGTGCGCGGCGTGGAACATTTCCGCACCCCCATCAGCCGCGGCGTCGAGATCATGGAATACCTCCGCGGCCGATTGAGCGGCCTCGCGATTCCTGCCTATGTTGTCGACGCCCCGCATGGCGGAGGCAAGATCCCCATCCTGCCAAATTACGTCGTCTCCATGAGCCCGACCCATACCGTCCTGCGTAATTACGAGGGTATGCTCGTCAATTACCCGGAACCCGTGGATCGTCAGTCGCCCACATCAAATCAGGGAAACTCAAGAAGCGCATCGCCGGGAGTCTGGGAACTTGCCGCCGGCCATACCTCGGCCATCACCCCTTCAGGCGCCCACCGCCAGAAACGACGCGCCTCGCGCAAGGGACATCGCACCGAGGAGGGCGGCGCACACCCCGAATTCAGCGCCCTGCTGAAATCGCTCATGTCCGAAACAGGCGGGTAAGCAACATCAGCCCCGGACGCCAGGCGGACGGGGCACCCGCCCCCACGAAAGGCAACCCACGTGAAAGCCAGAATTGGACTGACGTACGATCTTCGCAGCGATTACCTCGCCCTGGGATTCAAGGAAGAGGACGTGGCAGAATTCGATGCGGATGTCACCATTGACGCCCTGGATGAAACCATCCGCAATCTCGGCTACGAAACCGTCCGCATCGGCAATGCCCGCGCCTTATGCGCCCAACTTGCCGCCGGGGCACGCTGGGATATGGTCTTTAATATCGCCGAGGGATTCGGCGGACGCAGCCGCGAGGCCCAGGTGCCCTGCATGCTGGATGTCTATGGAATCCCCTACACCTTCTCCGATCCGCTCGTCTGCGCCGTGACGCTCGACAAGGCCGTGGCCAAGCGTATCGTCCAAGCCTCGGGACTACGCACTCCGGGCTTTCATGTGGTGCGCCAGGCAGACGATTGCCGCCACGTCAACCTCCCCTACCCGCTCTTTGCCAAACCCATCGCCGAAGGCACCGGCAAGGGCATCGACAAGACATCCAAACTCGAGTCGGCCGACCAGTTGCTAAAGGTCTGCACCGCCCTTCTGGAAAAGCACCACCAACCGGTGCTGGTCGAGGAGTTTCTCCCCGGCCGCGAATTCACCGTGGCCATCCTCGGCACCGGCGCGGAAGCCCGTGTGCTCGGCACCCTGGAAGTCCTGATCCGGCCTAATGCCGAAACCTCGATCTACACCTTCGAGATCAAGGAGAAGTGTGACGATTTCGTGGACTACAACCGGCCTACCCGGACGCCCGATATCGCCGCCGTCGAGAAACTCGCCCTGGACTCCTATGTCGCCCTCGAACTTCGCGACACCGGCCGGGTGGATATCCGTTTGGACCGCCATGGCCAGCCGGCATTCATGGAAGTCAACCCCCTGCCCGGCCTCAACCCGTACCATTCGGATCTCCCCATGATCGCAACGCAAGAAGGCATGAGTTACCCCGAACTGATCGGATCCATCCTCGACAGCGCCTTCCGCCGCCTTCCCCCACCCGCATGAAACCCCACCCCGAATCTGTCCTGATCCTTCACCAAGCGATTCCATCAAAGGCGACAGGCCCTTCCGCGGCAAGCGATGCCGGCGTACTGGATGAAGTCAAATCGGTGGCAGAAGCCCTGAAGGAACTTGCCATTCCCTGCCAGGTGGAATCCGCCACCGGACTGGCCGATGTCCCCCGGATTCTCGCCCGCTTCCCCGGCCACACCGTGTTTAACCTGATCGAAAACTTCGATGGGGCCCCCTCGGAATCCATGCAGATACCCACCCTCTGCCAGGCATTCCGAAACCCATGCACAGGAAACGATACCGTCGCCCAAACCCTGTGCCTCGACAAGTGGCGCACCAAGGCTGTCCTGAAAGCCGCTGGCCTTCCCGTACCCGACGGCCAACTCATTCCCCCCGGCACCACGCCGGTTGTCCGCAAACTCCCGCCCCCCCCGTGGATCGTCAAACCGCTCTCCACTGACGCCAGCGAGGGTATTCATCCGGGCTCGGTGATCCGCCTCAACCCATCCGCCCTGGCCGGCGCTGTCCGTAAAGTCCATACCGTCTTCCATCAGCCGGCCTTGGTTGAGTCCTTCTTCGGAAACCGCGAAATCAATGTGGCCATCCTGCAGCAGGGTAACCGTCTCAAGGTGCTTCCCGTGTCCGAAATCGAGTTCAGGAACTTCACCCCTGACCGCCCCAGGATTGTCGACTATACGGCAAAATGGGAGGAAAAGTCGTTCGAGTACAAGAATACCGTGCGCGTCGTGCCAGCCGCGATCCCGCCTGCCATCGCCAAACGCCTCCGAGCCGCAGCCCTTTCCGCCTGGCAGGTTCTGGGTTGCCGCGATTATGCCCGTGTCGATTTCCGCCTGGATGACCAGGGCAACTTCGTTATTCTTGAAGTCAACCCCAACCCCGATATCTCACCCGAAAGCGGCTTTGCCGCCTCCCTGACTGCCGCTGGCATCCCTTTCAGCCGCTTCGTCAGGACCACGCTCAATAATGCCAAATCCCGGTCGGAATCCCTTCCTCAACGGCGTATATCCCGACCTTCTACCACCCATAAATCCCCCTCTATCCCCTACGCCATCCGCCGGACCCTCCCCGAACACCGCACCCCCATCCTCGCCTTCATGAAGGCCACAGGCTTCTTCCACGACGGCGAAATCGAGGTTGCCCGCGAAGTCCTCGACGAGGCCATCAAGGGAGGCTCCACCGGCCACTACCAGTCCTTTACCCTGCTCGAACAAAACACCCCCGTCGGGTGGATCTGCTACGGACCAGCCCCCTGCACCCATGGCACGTTCGATATCTACTGGATCGGAGTCTCCCCGCACCATCAGGGCCGCGGCTACGGACGCATCCTTCTTCAACAAGCCGAGCGGAGAATCCGCAAGTCCGGCGGAAAACTCATAGTCATAGAAACCTCCGGCAGAGATACTTATGACTCAACACGTGGATTCTATCTGACAACTGGATATCATGAATCCGCGCGCGTGAGGGACTTCTATGCTCCCGGCGACGCCAGGGTCATTTACACCAAGCCCCTCCTTTTTTCTTGAACTGGCCGGCACCCTCGTGATACCAATCACCCCCACTGGAACGCTCATAGGTTATTCACCACACAGGAGGCACTGCTGCCCATGGGTTGGTTTACAAAGAAACAAACAACAGATGCCAAGCCGGAGTCAAAGGACGATATCTGGATACAGTGTCCGTCCTGCAAGGCACATCTCTACAAGGCGGACTGGGAGAAGGAATTCAAGGTCTGCAGTGAATGCAATCACCATGAACGACTGACCTGGAAAGAACGCGTTGACATCCTGCTGGACCCCAAGTCCTTCAGCGAAATCGCCGGTCGTATCTCCTTCAATGACCCCCTGAAATTTTCCGATGCAAAGGGCAGTTATGCCGAGAAGGCAGCCGAAACCTGCGAAAAGACAGGATTGAAGGAGTCCATCGTCACCGGAACCGGCAAACTGAACAGGATCAAAGTCACCGTGGCCATCATGGACTTCCGCTTCCTCGGGGGCAGCCTGGCCAGCGGAACCGGCGAAAAGTTCCTTCAGGCAGGCCTTTACGCCGTCAAACATCGCCAGCCCTTTATCGTCTTTTCAGCCTCCGGCGGCGCCCGTATGCACGAAGGCATTGTTTCCCTGATGCAAATGCCGAAAACCTGCGCAGTGCTTGCCCGTCTGCGGGAACATAATATCCCCTATATCTCCGTCATGACCGACCCTACCACCGGCGGCGTTTCGGCCAGTTTTGCCATGGTGGGCGACATCCATATTGCCGAACCCAAGGCGCTGATCGGCTTTGCCGGTCGCCGCGTCATTGAGGAAACCATTAAACAGAAACTGCCGGACAGTTTCCAGACCGCCGAATATCTCCTCGAACACGGCTTTGTGGACATGATCGTGCCCCGGAAGGAAATGCGGGACACACTGTACAGAATCTTGAAGTACTGTACCCGGTAGACAGCGGCCAGAGACGCCGAACCCGTCGCACACTGATTTCGGAAGGGACAACCAATGATGAATCTGGAGTTCGAAAAACCCGTCAGCGATATCGAGGAAAAGATCGCCGCGCTGAAAAGCCAGCACCAGGAACCTTCTTCCCAAATCCTGGCGGAAATCAAGAAAATGGAATCCGAAATCCAGGGGCGCCTGAAGGACCTCTATTCAACGCTGACTCCCTGGCAGACCGTACAGGTCGCCCGCCATCCCGAACGCCCCCTCATCCGCGACTTCATCGCCGGCCTCTGTTCCGAATTCATCGAACTGCATGGCGACCGCCTTTTCGGCGATGATCACGGCATGATCGGCGGTCTGGCGACAATCGACGGCCACCGCGTCGTCCTGATTGGCCACCAAAAGGGCAAGAATCTTGACGAGAAGATCAAGTGCAACTTCGGCCAGGCCTGCCCGGAAGGCTACCGCAAAGCCATGCGCCTGATGAAACTGGCCGAGAAATACCATCTCCCGGTCGTCTCCCTGATCGACACCCCCGGAGCATTCCCGGGCGCCGACGCGGAGGAACGGGGTCAGGCTGAAGCCATTGCCCGTAATCTCCTCGACATGGCATCCCTGCGCACCCCCGTCGTGGCCATCGTCACAGGCGAAGGCGGCAGCGGCGGCGCCATCGGCATCGGCGTCGGAGACGTCATCCTTATGCTCTCCAATGCCGTCTATTCAGTGATTTCCCCGGAGGGTTGCGCCTCCATCCTCTGGCGCGATGGCTCGAAGGCGTCCGAGGCCGCCAACGCACTCAAAATTACAGCCAAGTCATTGCTTTCCCTCAAAATCATCGACGAAATCATCCCTGAACCCGTCGGCGGCGCGCATCGCGACTATCCCGCCACCATGAACACCGTCAAGAAAGTCCTGATCAAGCACCTGAAGGCCCTGCACGGGACTACAGGCAGTAAGCTTGTCAAACGGCGGTTCGATAAGTTCGCCGCCATGGGACGCTTCAAATAACGTCAGCGAAAGGAACCACAATGCCCAGAAAAAAAACGGCTTCATCGGAAAACGCTACCCCCGTGATCAAGAATCGCATCCCCCTCCGCATTACGGACACCTCCCTCCGCGACGCCCACCAGTCGCTCTGGGCCACCCGGATGCGGACCGACGACATCATGAAGATCATTGATGTCGTGGATAACGTCGGATACTACTCCCTCGAAGTCTGGGGAGGCGCCACCTTCGACGTTTGCCTCCGGTTCCTGCGCGAAGATCCATGGGAACGCCTGCGCATGATCAAAAGTCGCGCCAAGAAAACCCCGCTGCAGATGCTCCTGCGCGGCCAGAATATTCTCGGCTACAAAAACTACCCCGATGACATCCTCGAACGGTTCATCGCCCTTGCCTGCGAGAACGGTGTCGATATCTTCCGAATCTTCGACGCCCTGAACGATACCCGGAACCTCGAGAAAGCCATCAAGTTCGTCAAGAAATACGGCGGCCATGCCCAGGGCACCATCAGTTATACCGTCAGCCCCGTTCACACGGTCGATGCCTACGTTGGCATTGCCAAGGAACAGATCGCCATGGGCATCGATTCGTTGTGCATCAAGGACATGGCGGGCATCCTCTCGCCCATCTCCGCCGAACGACTCGTGTCCGCCCTGATCCGCGAGACCAAGGTCCCGATCCAGGTGCATTCCCACACGACCAGCGGTATGGCCTCGTCTAGTTATGTTGAAGCCGTCCGGGCTGGCGCCGGCGCTATTGACTGCGCCATCTCCCCCATGGCCGGCTACTCATCCCAGCCTCCCGTGGAAACCATGCTGGCGATTTTCGCCGAAACGACCTACCACGCCAATCTCGACCAGGATGCCCTCCGCACGGTGTGCAAGTACTTCACCGAACTGGCCCCCAAACGCCAGTTGACCCATCACCGGGTTGACAACATCATCGACCCCGAGGTTCTGCTTCACCACATTCCCGGCGGCATGATCTCCAACCTGCGGGGCCAACTCGCCCAGCAGAACGCGCTGGATAAGATCGATCAGGTGTTCGATGAACTCCCCCGCGTCCGCGCCGACCTGGGCTTCCCTCCCCTGGTGACCCCCACCAGCCAAATCATCGGCATTCAGGCCGTTATGAACGTACTGGCTGGCGAACGGTACGAACTGGTCTCCAGGGAAGTTAAGGATTACGTCAAGGGCCTCTACGGTCAGTCGCCCGCCCCCATCGACCCCGCCGTCCGGGAAAAGATCCTGGGCGATGAAACCCCGATCACCTGCCGGCCGGCCGATCTTCTGGCCCCCATGCTGCCCACCGCCACGGATGGCGTGGACCCGAAGTTGATCAAGAAGGAGGAGGATATCATTTCCTTCTGCCTCTTCCCCGAAGTGGCTCTGGACTACTTCAAGTGGCGCGCCTTGGCACCGGATCAACGCCCCGCCATTCCTGCCGACCTGGAATTGCAGAAGCAGGAATCGGAAGTGATCGCCCAGCCTTCCGCACCCCGCCCCTTCCTGGCCCCGACAGACTATCAGTCAATCGAGCAACTCCTGGGGAAAGTGCGCGATTTGAACTTCTCGCAACTCACCATCCAGCACGCGGGCGGATCGATCAGCATCAATGCACATGGAGTGACCTCCGGCCCTGCCTCGGCACCAGCCCCGGCACCGGCCGCCGGGGCCACCCCCGCCGCCGCACCTATCGCTACCCCCGCGGTCGCCAAACCGGCCGAAAAGGCGGTCACAGGCCCAACCATCGATGCGCCGTTGAATGGCACTTTCTATCGCTCCTCCGGCCCTGGAAAACCCATCTTTGCCGAGGACGGCGCCCAAGTTAAGGCTGGCGACACCGTCTGCATCGTGGAAGCCATGAAACTCTTCAACGAGATCAAGGCGCCCTGCAACTGCCGCATCATCAAGGCACTGGTCGAACATGGGAAACCCGTCAAAAAGGGCGCCCCCATGTTCTCCTACGAGAACACCAAGTAACCGGCACTCCAACAGGATATGACGCGGAATTATGAGTAGCGACACCATCACCGTCGGCGCCGATAACATCGACGTCGACCACTTGGTGGCCACCATCCGCGAGACCGTGACCGCCAAAATGCAGTCCGGCGCCTACAACGGCACCCAACTGGCACGCGCCGAACGCTTCAACCTCATCAACCTGAAGAAGGACGAGAACTTCTTCGAAATCTACATGGAGAGCCTTCGCGAGGCGGTCTTCGTGGATATCAATGACTTTGAAATCCGGGAGCGCCGCCAGAGCGCCGGCTTGATTCTTATCCCCCTCAAGAAAGCACTCTGGAAACTCCTCAAGTTTTACACCTACCGCCTCTGGTCCCAGCAGAACCAGGTCAATGGACTCCTGCTCTCGGCCACCGAGGAAATCGACAGGAAATACAGGGATAAAATCCGGGCCTTGGAAGACCGGTTGGCCCGCCTTGAATCCGGGCGCGGTTCATGATGCCTTCACCCCGCCGCATAGCATTTGTTTCTCCCCGCTTCCCCGAAGGCGCCACTGTCGGCGGCGCCGAAACCCTGTTGCGCCGCCTCGCCGAACAAACCGCCTTGAGCGGCATCGCCGTGGATTTCCTGACCACCTGCGCGCGCGACCATTTCACATGGGCCAATGTGGTGCCTCCCGGTATTCGAAAGGAAGGACCCCTGACCGTCCATTACTTCCCCGTCGATACAGCGCGGGACCTTGATGCCTTTGTCTCAGTCCAAAACCGGATCAGCCACGGCGCCGAGGTCTCGCGCGACGATGAGTTGGTCTGGCTTCGCAACAACGTCAACAGCACACCGCTCTACGAGCACCTCCGCACGGAAGGCCACGCCTATGATCGCATCGTCATGGGACCGTACCTCTTCGGCCTGATCTACTTCGCCAGCCTGATCCATCCCTCAAAAACCCTGCTCCTCCCCTGTCTGCATGATGAGAGTTTTGCCTACCTCGCCACCATCGGCGACATGTTCCGCTCCGTCGCCGGATGGATATTCAACTCAGATCCGGAACGTGACCTAGCCGTCAAACTCTACGGAATCAATCCATCCTCTGCCCATGTGGTCGGCATGGGGCTCACCCCCTTCACCCCTGACCCTTCCGCCTTCCGGCAGCGTCATCACCTCGACACCCCGTTCCTGATCTACTCCGGCCGCCGTGAACCCCTCAAGGGAACCCCCCTGCTCCTGGATTACGTCGACGTATTCCGGCAACGCACCGGTCAGGACCTGCGACTCGTATTGACCGGTGCCGGGCCGGTGGAACTTCCAGCCACCCTCACCAGCGGCGTCATGGATCTCGGATTCGTCTCCGAGTCGGAAAAACATGACGCCATGGCCGCCAGCCTCGCGTTCGTTCATCCCTCCGTCAACGAGAGTTTCAGCATCGTCATCATGGAGTCGTGGCTGGCAGGCACACCCGTCCTCGTCCATGGCGGCGGCGATGTCATGCCGTTCCATTGCCGCCAATCGGGCGGAGGGCTCTGGTTCAGGAATTACCCGGAGTTCGAGGAGGAAGCCATGCTGCTCGTCACGAACCCGGAACTGCGGAATCGATTGGGATCAGCAGGGCGCCAATACGTTCTCGACCGTTATAACTGGGCATCCGTCGGAAAACGCCTCGCCAACGCCCTCGCCATTTAACGTCGCAGACACAGGCGGTCGCAGACATTCCAAACAGTGCATGGAGGGCTCGACTGCTCCGGGCTGGCACTATTCCCGGTACGCTGCTGAAAAGACTACACCTTCTTGGCAGCTTCAGATGCACTCTGCAACACTTCGGTGATCCGCGCGAGCGACCGCTGGATAACTTCGATTTCACGGGTAATCACGTCAAATCGCAACTGCCCCTCGGATCTCAACTTCTCCAGCCCTTCGCGCCGTGTCATGAGATCCTTCACTTCCGCTTCAAGTTCAAGAATCCGGGCTTGTGATCCGCGCAGAATCTCCCGCATGTGGATCATCCGCACCTCTTTTTCCTGATCCGAACTGTCGATGTCAAACAGATCCATCCCTTCCGGAATGGGGATCTGGATCTTATTGGCACAATCAGGACACGTGATGGTCAAGCCCGCACCCCGGCAGTCAATGGCAAGACTCTTCTCGCAGTACGGGCAATTGAAAACGATATCCGAATCTCTAATCTCGTTTGGGTCACCGATATCCTTATTCATGAAATCACCCTCCATCTCTTTTATTCTGTATAGCACACACAGTATTTGGGTTCCACATCTTTCCACAGTCCACAGTCCACGATAGCGGCGAACAATGGTAACAATGGATCAATCACTTTACGCTTCCTTCCAACGTCAGGTTGGGTAGACTACCTGCCTTTTGACGAATAGGTTGAAACCATGCAAACAACCGTAGTGGCCATTGCGAACCAAAAAGGCGGCGTCGGGAAAACCACGACCGCCATCAACCTTGCCGCCTGCCTCGCCGAACGCCGCAAGGAAGTCCTCCTGGTGGACCTTGACCCGCAGGGCAACGCCACCAGCGGTGTCGGACTGCCGAAGACCCCGGGATCCAGCCTCTACGGCGCCCTCCTCGGCTCGGTCAAAGCCGAGAGCCTTGTCCAGCCCTCCGAGTTCAAACATCTCAGCGTTATTCCCTCGGAAATTGATCTTGCGGGATCAGAAATCGAAATTGCCCGCGGTGATCACTATCTCCACCGCCTGCGCGATGTCTTGGCAGGCATTGTCGCCTCTGGACGCTACCACTACATCATCCTCGACTGCTCCCCCTCCCTTGGCATCCTCACGATGAATGTCCTGGCCGCCGCCAACTCCGTGATCATTCCGCTCCAGTCGGAGTACTACGCCCTCGAGGGATTGACTGTCATGACCCGCCTCATCGAGCAATTGAACAGTGGCGGAGTGAATCCAGGCCTTACCCTGGAAGGCATTGTCATGACCATGTATGACGGACGCACCAACCTCTGCCAGCAGGTGGTCCAGGAAGTCGTCCGGCATTTCGGCGACAAGGTCTACGAAACCCTCATCCCCCGTAATGTCCGTCTCAGCGAAGCCCCAAGCTTCGGGAAACCCATCACCACCTATAACCCGAATTGCACCGGGGCCGTCGCCTACCGCCAACTGGCCAAGGAATTCATGGCCCGCCGCAGGGATCATGTCGCGGAAGACGACGATGCCGCCTTCCGTATGCCCTCCCCGTTCGATAAACCCATCCAACGCGATGCCCCGGCATTTATCAGTGCAGCAACGGAGTAACCCCATGCCCCCTTTATCCAAACCCGGTTCACTTGGCAGAGGTCTTGGCGACTTGATGGGCAGTCTTCCTGAAACCATCGGTTCTGCTGCCACCCTCTCCAGCACCGGGTTCATGCGCCTGGCCCCAGACAGGATCCGGTTGCCAGCAGGCAAACAGGATTGCACAGCCTCCTTGCCTGAATCCTTCGTGAATTCCATCCGCGACCAAGGCATCTTGCAACCAATCCTCATCCGTAAAATCGACACCGGTTACGAATTGGTCGCTGGCGCCCGCCGTCTCGCCGCCGCGCAGGCACTCAACCTCGTGGAGGTGCCGGTGGTCCTGATCCAAGCCACGGACGACCAGGCAGTTCTGATCGCCCGTATGGAGAACGAGCAACGCCGGAACCCGTTCCCTGACTCAACGGTACCCCCGGTGCCTGCTACACTCCCAGTGCCTGTCGTCATCACATCAACGGCATGGCGTATCGTGATCTGGGTTGCAGCCCAAGCCACCTTGGTACTTGCCGCCATGTGGCTGGGATGGGTCTTGTCTGGCAACCTGACCACACCCCCGGCTCAGATCGTGATTAGTCCAACCGAACACCCCGGAACCGCCATCCCGCCCTCACGATCCCTCCCCGAACCCCTTGTGGAAGAACGCCCGGTCATCACACCGGAAGCCTTCAGCAAGTTCATCCCCCACCACCTGCTCCTCGAAACCACCGGCGCCTCGTTACGCCTTGTTTTGCAGGCTCCGGCTTTTTCATATCGCACAACCCTTGACCCGGACACCTTGCCGCTCCTTAGGGAACTTGGAGCCATTATTGCCCCTTACGACGGCCAATGCGTCCTATTGATTACAGGCCACACGGACGCCAATCCCATGCGCGGGTCCAGTATCTACCGGGACAACGACGAACTCGGCCTTGCTCGGGCCGCGGAAGTGGCGCGGTTCCTCAGGCGGCAAGCAGGAGTGCCCTCTGGAATGATCAGGATCGCCACTGCAGGATCGAAGAATCCGCCTTTTGAATCCGATACCCCGGAGTCGGCGCGACGCAATCGCACCATTACCTTTCTGCTGACGCCATCAGGAACCCACTGAGTTCAGTTGCCCAGCAGGCGCTTGATTTCCAGCAGCAACTGGTCCGGCGGAACCGGCTTCTCCAGCACAACACGCACCGGCAACCAGTTTGCGTCCGGTTCCAAACCAAACGGCAGGTTCTTGGCCTTGCGCATCCCTGTCAGCATCAGAACCGGCATATGATTCAACTCCGGAATTTCAGCAATCTTGCGGCTGACTTCAATCCCCTCGGTATCTGTGGCCATCATCACGTCCAGAATCATCAGATCCGGCTTCTCCTTGATCGCCGCATTCAACCCCGTGGCGCCATCATACGCCACCATGACTTCAAGATCATTGGCTTCAAGCCACACTTTCACCGACTCCACGAAATCCTCGTCATCATCCACCAGTAGTATACGCTTCTTGTTGCTCATCAAAACCTCACTTCCCGGCCTTGGCGCCGGCCCCCTTGATTGTTGCCTGCTTTACCTTTGCGGCCTGAAAGCCATATTCTGTCAGGATCTTGGCGACCTGATCAGGCCGGACCTCCGCATAAACCTTGTCGTTCACAATCATGACGGGAGCCAGTGCGCAGGCGCCCACGCACCGTGCCACGTCGATGGAGAACAGAGAATCCTTTGTGGTCTGCCCAACGTCAATTCCCAGCAACTCCTTCAGTTTGTCCAACACCTTACCGGCCCCCTTCACGAAACACGCCGTGCCGAGGCACAGCGATATCCGATTCTTGCCGCGCGGCGTGAAATTGAAGAAGTGGTAGAAACTGGCCACCCCCGTCACCTTGGCCGCCGGAATCTGCATCAGGATCGACACTGCATCCATGTGCTCCTTGCCAAGATAGCCCAGTTGCTCCT
>JBIJCW010000051.1:0-12498 GCA_044344495.1 Kiritimatiellia bacterium
TCCACCGCGGTCCATGCCTCTGCCGGCCAAGGTTCCGCTGCCCATGCCAAGACACTCGTCGTTAGCAACACGATTAAGGTTGCGATCTGAGCCGTTTTCATCTTTCGTGATCTCTTTGTCGAACGTTGCAAGTCAGCCTGAGCCGGGCTTCCCGGCGATAGGCTGGGACGGCGGGTTCGACACGCTTTGCCGTTTCATGAGTTGACTCAGTTCATCGTGGTACTTCACGAGCATGGCGTGCTCGTCGAAGTCCTTCTGGAATCCTATGAGAGCCTTGGCGATGCAGAAGGCGCCCACGGACCCGAATGCAACGGCGATGAATCCAAGAGCGAAGCCCTTCACGAACCCCTCTGTCACATCGGGTTGCCCGAGGAGTCCCTCCGCGCTGCCGACAACACGGTGCATCATGAAGATCGTGAAACCGAAGAATAGGGCAGCAAGGAAGATCATGTACCAACGCATTCCCCTGCGCCCCCGTGTCAGAACACCACGCGCACGTTTCACGATCTCCGGTTCTGGTAATTCCTCATTCATCTTTTATGTCGAACGTCAGCGTTGATGCGCTGAGGAAGCCGCGCCTGGCGCGGGTTCCGAAGTCGCTTGGTTGGGCAGATTCTTCATCTCCACTTTGTGGATCTCAAGATAGTCGTTGCCCATTGCTGCGGCATAAAGGTCCCTATCCCTGAAATAGTGATTCCCGCCGTGTATTCCCAGGGCAATGGTCACATCAACATCGATATCGACTGGGTGATTCGCCGGTCCCACCCCTTTGAAATGTCCCACGAGGCGAAGATGGTCCTTGTCTATCTCGGTGAGCAGTCCAGAGAGCGAGATGATGTCTCCCCGTGCCAACTCGAAACGCTCACCGATGGCTATGCGCTTCTTCACGGGCAGAATATGGCCAACGATCCTGTAGTTCTCGTTTGTTCCCAGTGGCCTTTCGCCCGTGACCGACACGTCAAATACCGTCGTCGCATAGTTCCTCCCGATCTCCTTCGCTCGGTCGTAGTTCGGCGTGTTGCTGGATGCGCACGAACTTCCGACCGCCAGCGCAAGCAAACACATGACAAGGTTCCTATGCATGTTCATTCTCCTGCCCAACGTTCTATCTGTAACGCGTTACAGTTCCTGAGACCAAAACTAGATGTGGCAGTCGAGCCCGTCAACGACATTTTGCTGGAACGACAACCGTTTGACTGAGCGCACGACCTGTAGCCAATTTGCAACTGAATGGCCATCAATATCTAACGCGAAGAACTTATTCGCTGCGCGATCTACGCTTGGCGCCAATCCTGTTGATGGCTATACTAATCCTAATCGTAATCCACACCCCAGACAGATTATGATAAGCGCGATTCGTAATAACTTCAGACAATCCACAGTCAATACCGGAAACTGCTCCGCCCGATATACTCCCTCAACATCGACGTGTTCGGCACCTCACGGTCGGACATCCCGATGAAATTCTGCAGGAACCCCGTCAACCGCCGCGCTTCGGCGTATTCCCGCTCAAAGGGCGTCACCTCCAGCAACAACGGCTCGGCCAGCGGCTTCAATACCGCTATCTCGTAGTCCAACGCCGAATTGAACGTGGCGTCCGCCTGATCCTGAAACGGAAAAATCCACCGCTCCTCACCCCGCCTCACCGAAGGCCACATCTTCATCGTCTTGGATGCCGAATGCCCGCGATACTTGTGATCCCGCACCAACCGCCTCAATAACCGGTTGTCCGTGGTCGAAATCCGGTTGTTGGCGTCCACACTGAGTTGCGTCAGCGCACTGACATATACCCGGAACTGAGCCTCCACCGGAACCATCGGCGCCAACCCGGGATTCAACCCGTGAATCCCCTCGATGATCAGGACGCTGTTCCGCCCCAGCTTGACACGCTGCCCCCGGAAGGCCCGCTGCTTGGTCTCAAAATCAAACTCCGGCAACTCAACCTCCCGCCCATCAATGATCTGCCGCATGTGTGCCTCGAACAACTCCCGGTCAATGGCGTTGATATGCTCGAAGTCCGGCTTGCCATCCGCCTCCCTGGGCGTGCGGTCCGCTCCAAAGAAATAGTTGTCCAGCGAGATCATGGAGACATGCAACCCGTTGACCCGCAACTGCACCCCCAAGCGCTTGGAGAAGGTCGTCTTGCCGGCCGAGGAAGGTCCCGCCACCAAGACGATCCGCGCCCGGTCGCGCCGCCGGTGGATCTCATCGGCAATCCGAACCACGTTCTTCTCATGCAGGGCCTCGGCCACCTTGACGAAATCACCAATGTTGCCGTCAATAATGATCTCGTTCAGGCGCCCGGCCGTCGTCACCCCCATGGTCCGCCCCCAGTCCTTGTGTTGCCGGAAGATGCTGAACAAGTGCGGCTGATCCTTGAACGGCGCCACACACGTCTCGCCCGCCGCCGGGAGCTGGAGAACAAAACCCGGCGGATAATGGATCAACTCGAAACAGTCCAGTCCGCCGGTGGAAGGCGCCAGGGGCCCCTGCGCCAGATCATAAAACCCGTCGCATTCATGAATCACCACCCGGGGCGGATTCCGGAACCGCAACAGGTTCAACTTGTCGGTCTGGCCCGCTTCCGTCAAACGCCGCGTGACTTCCGCAAAGGAAATCTTCTTCCGCTCAATCGGAAGATTGGCCTCCACCAGGGCCAGCATGCGCTCCCGGATGGCCGCCACTTGCGCCGCCGTGATCCCGCCGTTCCCGGGACACCCCTCAAACGTACAATACAGTCCGTTGCCCACCGCGTAATCCACTGAACACTCCGCTTCGGGATAAAGCTCCCTCACAGCCTTGCCCAGCAGAAACGCCATGGATCGCTGAAAGACCTGGCGCCCTTCGGGATCCACCATGGTCAGCAGGCGGATTTCACTGTCGTGCTCCACCGGATACCCCAGCGAGGCAATGTCATTGTTAATCAAAACGGCAATGTAGGCCCGCTGATCCCCGTTCGTCACGGCAGACAACAGATCCCGGATGGCGGTACGGGGCTGACATTCCACCACACGGCCACCGTCAAACGTTAACCGAATACGCTCCGTTGATGTTTTCATGATGCGCGCATTTTACCCCGTTTCCTTAACTCCGCCACCTTCTTTTGACCCATTTTCTTTCTTCCTCACCCTTACCGCCTTGTGTAGTATTGAACCGGCTATGATTTTCAGACTCGTCATCTTGAACGGAGAGCGCCACGGCGAGCGCATCACCGTGGCACCCGATCCCATGCGTATCGGGCGCGACCCCTCCTGCGAGATCCGCTTCGACGATTCCGAAATCGCCTCCCTGCACGCCGAAATCACCCACACCGACGAGGGTCTCTTCATTCGCGACCTCGGATCGATGAACCGGGTCCTGGTCAACAACCATGAAACCCGCGAAGCCAGGCTCAAACATGGCGATGTCGTGGAAGTCGGCCGCACACGGTTCCTGGTCCAGGCCTACGTCCAGGCCGAGGTCCTCGGCGAAAACCAGGCCGCCAAACGTCGACTCTGGAAACGCATCCTCGGCGTCACCATCGCCCTGGTCGTTCTGGCCGTCATCGCCCGGCGCTGTCAGCAACTGACCCCCTCGGAAGCCCCGGTACGCGCTCCTGCCCGCATCAAATATGCCCCGCCCCGCACCACCACCAACACGGTGCCTCGTCCCTCAAAGACACCCGGCCAGCCCCCATCCGTCACTCCCGCCACCTCGAACGCCTCGCCTTCAGCGTCCAGCAACCAGCAGACCATCACCTCCATCACCTCTGCAATCCCACCGTCGCTTGTGGCCGCCCCCCTGGTCGAACCCGACCCCGGCCCCGTCATCAAACCCTCACTGGCAAGCACCAGCGACCTCGCCGCCGCCGAAGCCATCATGGCCACTTCGCGAACAAACTCCGCCACCACCGAAATGGACAGGGCCAGGAAGGAAATCGAGTCCGCCGCCAATGAACTCCTGCAATCCCGCGTCCGCGATCTGATGAGCGAAGCCGCCAGCAACTCCTCCCCGGAGGAGGTTGACCAGGTCCTCGCCGGCATCCAACGCGTCAACCCCGATTTTGCCGATGCCTACCTCGAACGCGCCCGCCTCCAAGCCGAACGCGGCCGGCTGGATCCGGCCATGGCCCAGTTGAGCGAACTCGTACGGCGCGCCCCCGATGCCCCCGCCGCCGAAAAGGCCCGCACCGAACTGATGAAGCTCGCCAGCGCCCGCGAACACTTTGTCTTCCCATTCGCCGGCCAGGTTAAAATCGCCTCCGCGGAACTCAACAAATTCCCCGAAACCGCCGGCCAGCAGGAACTGCGCATCCTTTCCATCGGACTCGACCCCGCCGGTCAGGAGCATTCCATCGATGCCTCCGCCGTCCGCGTGGAAGTCCGCTTCTACGACCGCGACCCCGCCACCGGCCTCATTCACCCAACCACCGCCTCCATCACCCCGCCACCCCCCCTCCAGGGCCTCTGGCCCGAAGGAACACGCAAGGCCCTCACCGCCTCCTACGGGGTCCCCGCCGGCACCCCGCGGACAAAACAGTTCTACGGCTGCCTCGTCCGGGTTCATTATTACGGCGCCCTTCAGGACGAATGGATGCAACCCAAGGACCTGCCCGCCGATGTGCAAATGGCGCCACCGGAGGCCCGTTCGCGATAACCCCCGGAACAACCACCATGCGCGACAAAATCTCAGCCTGCGTGCTATGCTTCAACGAAGAGGCCAAGATCGAACGCTGCCTGACCAGCCTCTCCTGGTGCGACGAGATCGTCGTTCTCGATAGTTTCAGCACCGACCGGACTCCCGAACTCTGCCGGAAATATACCGACCGCTTCTTCCAGCGCCAATGGCTCGGCTACGTGGGCCAGCGCAACACCGTCCGCGGATTCGCCTCCCACCCCTGGCTCCTGTTCATGGACTCCGACGAGGAAGTCTCTCCCGCCCTGCGCGACGAAATCCTCCGCGAATTGGATAATCCCTCAGGAAAATACGTCGGCTACGAATTCCCGCGCCAGGTCTACTACCTCGGACGCTGGATCCGACATGGCGAATGGTACCCGGACTGCAAACTGCGGCTCTTCCGCAAGGAATTCGGCCGCACCGAAGGTCAGGAACCCCACGACAAGGTCGTCGTGCGGGGCCCCGTCAAACGCCTCACCCACCCCATCTGGCATTACACCTACGACGACCTCGCCGACCACATCAACACCCTGAACCGCTTCTCCACCATCACCGCCCAGCAACGCTTCGTCCAGGGCTGCAACTTCCACTGGACGGACATGCTTCTGCACCCCATCTTCCGCTTCATCAAGGGCTACATCCTCCGTGCAGGCTTCCTCGACGGACGCCACGGCCTCGCCATCGCCCTCATGGCCTCCTACGGCGCCTTCCTGAAGTACGCCAAGCAGTGGGAACTCTGCCTGAAGCACAAGGCCTATTTCAAGGAACTGCCCGACCGCTCAAACATGAAGCAGGGCTTCCAGTAAAATCAAACAAACGATGTAGCACCGCTCGATGTAGCACCGCTCTGTGAGCGGCCAGAAAAACCTGATATGCGCGACTTGAGATCTGCCATGCGGGCACCTGCCCTATCCTTCCTCCTGCGCCCCCCCATCCACCGGCTCCTCGCTTTCGCCCTCCTCCTCTACGCCAACGCCGCCCCCGCCGGACCTACCAACACCATTTCCTTCACTCTCGACACCGCCATCACGGCCGCCCTCACCCGCAACCGCCAACTTGCCCAGGGAGCCCTCGCCGTCGAACGCGGCAAACTGGGCGTCGAGGCCGCCCGTCAGGAATTCGCCGTCGGCATCACACCCTACGGCGCCGTCAACACCACCGATGGCGATGCCGACTCGCGCTATGGCATGCGCCTCGACCGTAAGCTCGCCTGGGGCACCGAAATCGGCCTCGACGCCGGCGTCCACCGCTATCCCGCCTTCATCGACGAACCCTGGCGCTCCGCCATCAAGATCGACGTCCGCCAGCCGCTCTTCCAACGCTTCGGCCGCCTCGTCAACGAGGAACCCCTGACCGCCGCCGGGGAACAGTGGCGCGCCGAGCGCCGCCGCTGGGAACTTCAAAAAACCGACCTCATCGTCGACGTGGCCCGCCAGTTCGAATCCATCGTCCGCCTCGAAAAACAAGTCGCCTGCGATGACGCCCTGCTCGCCCGCGCCAACCGGCTCCTTGAACTCACCCGCGCCCGCGAACAACAGGGCCGGGTCTCCCGGGTCGACACCCTCCGCGTGGAACTCCAACGGGGCCAGGCCGAAGTCCGCCTGGAAAATCACCGCGAGGCCCTCTTCGTCGCCCGCCGCAACCTCGCCGAACTCCTCGGCCTGCCTCCGGAAACCGACTGCACCCCCGTCCCTTCCCCCCTGCCCGATCTCGAAATCCCCTCCATGGATCTCGCCGTCCAGTCCGCCTTGAGCAACCGCCTCGACTACGCCCAAACCCTCCAGGATTACCGCGCCGCCGTACGCGCCGCCAAACTCGCCCACCGCCGCCTCCAGCCGGATGTCAGCCTGGTCGCCGCCAATGAACAATACGGGGAGGCCGTCACCTTCAAGGAATCCAGGGATCTGGACCGCAACCTGTGGACCGTCGGCCTCGCCGGCCAGATCGACCTCAATCGCCACCGGAACCGCCCCCTGGTCGCCATCTCGGATGTGGACGTCCGCGCCGCCCGCGAATCCATCGATATCCGCGCCCTGTCCATCGCCCGCGATGTCCAGCAGGGCGTCTCCGCCTACCGCCAGGCCCGTGGCGAACTGTCCATCGCCGGCCGCAACTACACCGCCGCCGAAGCCCGCTCCGAACTCGCCCGCCGTTTGTTCGAAATGGGACGCGGCGACAGCTTCTCCGTCACCGATGCCGAAACCGCCTTTATCGACGCCGAATCCGCCCTCCTCTCCGCCCGGGCCTCCGTCTGCGTCTCCGGCTACAATCTGCTCCGCCTGATGGGCACATTGACCGACTGCCCGCACGAATTGAAACCAACCGCCCTGGATCCGCCACCATGAACCACTCCCTCCTGACCGCCGCACTCCTCGCCACCGCCCTCACCCTCGCCGCCTGCCGGCCAACCCCGGACGCCTCCAACCCCGGCCCCCGCGAAACCGTCGTCACCCGGGGCCCCCTTGAAGTCTGGACCCCCTGCGCCGGCATCCTGGATGCGCGCCGGACCGAAACCATCTTCTCCCGCTTCCAGGGCCGCGCCACCGTCGTGGAGATCATCCCCGACGGCGCCGAGGTCCACGAGGGCGACACCCTGATCCGGCTCGACAGTTCCGATGTCGAAAACGAACTCGTCAAGGTGAACAACGACCTCGCACGGTCCCGCGCGGAATTGGAAGCCCTCGAAAAGGCCGATATCCCGATTGAACGCGCCGACATCGAGGCGCGACTCGGCGAACTCCGCGCCCTCGCGGAGGCCGAACAGCAAACCCTGGCCGATACCAGGGACCTCGTGGAACGGAAGCTCCTCTCCCGCCGCGAACTGGAACAGCAGGAATCCCGCCTCGCCGTGGCCAAGGCCAAGGCCGACCAATTGGCATCCCAACTCAAACTGACCATCGACCACCTCCACCCCGCCCGCCTGACCCGCGCCCGCGCCGCCCGCGACGCCGCCCAGCGCCAGTACGATTCCGCCTGCCGCCAACTGTCCAATGCCGTCATCCGCACCCCCGCCGCCGGACTCGTCGTACACCTGCCCGTCCCCATCGGCACGGAATACCGCACCGTTCGCGTAGGCGACTCCGTCTTCCCCAACCAGCCACTGCTCTGCATCCCGGACCTCCGTGAATTCGTGGCGCAAACCTTCATTCCCGAGGCCGATCTCGCCCGCGTCTCAACCGCCGCCCCCGCCCGCATCACCCCCCTGGCCTATCCGGACCTCCCTCTGGCGGCCACCGTGGAAACCATCAGCGCCACCGCCCAAGCCCGCCCCGGTTACCCCGCCTGGCAGAAGTATTTCCGGGTCACACTCCGCCTCCAACAGGCCGACCCGCGACTGCGCCCCGGCATGTCGGTCGCCATCGACATCCAGTCCCACGTCCGTCCCGACGCCGTTCTCCTTCCACGCCGTGCCGTGCAATGGGAAAACGGCCGCCCCTCATGCCGGGTCCCGGCCACCCGCCACACGGAGTCCCGCCCTCTGGAACTTGGCGTCGGCAATGACTCCTTCTTCGAAGTCCTCGGCGGCGTGAAACCCGGCGAACGGATACTGCTCCCATGACCGGCCCCGACCCGATCCTCCTCATGGAGAACGTCACCAAGACGTTCCCCACCCCACACGGCCCGGTGACCGTGCTGGACGATGTGACGTTCCGCGTCAATGCCGGCGACTTCGTCTCCATCACGGGCCCGTCCGGCTCCGGCAAGACTACCCTGCTTAACCTCGCCGCCCTGCTGGACCAACCCACCTCCGGACGCCTCCAACTTTCCGGCAACGATGTCCAGTCCATCGGAGAAGAGGAGCGGACGGAATTGCGCAAACGCCGGGTCGGCATGGTCTTCCAACGTTTCTGCCTGCTCACCCACCGAACCGTCCTGGAGAATGTCCTGTTCCGGTTCCGCTATCTGGATACCCCCCCCACGGAAGCGCTTCGCCTCGCCCGCCAGGCTCTCGCCCAGGTGGACCTGGAAACCCACGCCGATCAACCTGCCCGCCTGCTTTCCGGTGGCGAAATGCAGCGCGTCGCCATCGCCCGGGCCATCGCCCTCCCCCCCACTCTCCTCCTCGTGGATGAACCCACCGGCAACCTCGACCCCGACGCCGGAACAGCCATCATGAACCACTTCCTGCGACTGAATCAGTCGGGCATCACCATCGTCATGGCCACCCATAACCCCGCCCTCGCCAACCATACCACCCGCCATCTGGAATGCCGCGCTGGCGGCCTCGTTGAACGGAAACCCTCCTTATGATGCGCTGGCACCCTATCCTCCATGACATCTGGGACGGCGCCCGCCGCCACCCCGTTCGCGTTGCCCTGCCCTTTGCAGGCATCGCCCTCGGCATGGCGGCTCTCACCACCCTCCTCGCCCTGGTGGTTGGCCTGCAACGCCAAACGGACTCCGCCATCGCGGAACTCGGCGTGAACGTCTTTACCATCCTCCAGGAACCAA
Source organism: Kiritimatiellia bacterium (assembly GCA_044344495.1). Classification (GTDB taxonomy): domain Bacteria; phylum Verrucomicrobiota; class Kiritimatiellia; order CAIKKV01; family CAITUY01; genus CAZDUS01. The sequence continues at coordinate 9,109 of JBIJCW010000051.1, forward strand.
CCGCTGCCGCCACCCCCCTCACCCGCCGCCACATCGCCCTCCTGCAAACCGCACTCCCGGATGCCACCGTGACCGGAATCCGAACCGAACAACACCCGATCAACGCCACCCGCCACAACGCCACCATCCTCGGCGCCGACGAACAGGCCTTCGCTGTCCGCCCCTGGTCCATCCGCCTCGGCCGCCCCCTGGACTCCGCCGACGTGCGCGACCACTCCGCCGTCGCCGTGATTTCCGAAACACTCGCACGGGAACTGCACCTCGGCCTCGGCCACACCGTGACCTTGGGCCCGGTCGTCTTCCGTATCGTTGGCATCACCACGATGGAAAGCGGCACCGGTGAAGCCGGAACAACCTCACCCGCCCTGACCCCCGGTGAACGGCTGATGGTCGTCCCCTGGACCGTCCCCCCTTACTGGCGCGATGACCCAACCCCACCCGACGACCGCCTCGACGCCATTTTCGTCCGCAGTCGACAGGCCGAAACAATGGCCGCCACCCTGCAAACCGCCCGCCATCTGCTGGCCGATCCCCGTCACAAGGCCGCACCCCTCTCCTGGCTGACCCCGTGGAGTCTGGTCGACCGACTGCTACACCTGCGCCGGCTGATCATGCTCGCGGGGGGTGCCATCGTCGCCCTCTGCCTCCTTATGGGAGGCATCACACTCGGGAGCCTCATGCTATCCAACATCCAGACCCGGATCCCCGAGATCGGTTTGCGCCGCGCCCTGGGTGCCTCCCGCCTCGACATCAGCCTCCTCTTCCTGCTGGAAGCGCTCCTGCTAACCCTCTCCGCCACGATCCTGGGCGCCGGCACCGCCGTAACCTTCCTGGCCGCGGGCAGCTCTCAACTTCCAATCCCTGTTGCCATGGGCCCGTTCCTGATCCTGATCCCTCTCGCCGCCGGTCTGCTGCTGGGATTGGTGTTCAGCTACCTTCCCGCCAAAACCGCCGCCCAAATCGCCCCCGCCGAGGCCCTCCGGAACGAGTAAGGCGGCATCCGGCATCCCGGCACTTACCTGTCGATTTCGTCTGGCCTTCCCCTCCCCTTCCCGCTATTTTGACGCCATTGACTTCACGGTGAAAAACCCCTCAACGGAGAACCCGCTATGCCCGCCAAGCCTGCACGCCTTGCCATCGTCACCGGCGCCACCTCCGGCATCGGCGAAGCCACCGCCAGGACCTTCATCACCGCCGGATTCGGCGTCGTCGGCACCGGGCGCAACGCCGCGAAACTGACCGCCCTTGAAAAGGAACTCGGACCCGCCTTCTGCGGGGTCCCGGGCGACTCCGCCGATCCCGCCCTGCTCGACGAACTCTTCGCCGCCACCCTCCGCCGTTTCGACAGGCCGGCGGATATCGTGATCGCCAACGCCGGCCGCGGCCTCGGCGGATCCGTCACCACCTCCGACCTCTCGCAGTTCGACGAGGTCATCAAGACAAACGTCACCGGCACACTCGCCCTGCTGCAGAAATCCGCGCACCACATGCTGTCCGCCAAACCTGCAGCCTTCCCGAAGGCCGCCGCGGATATCGTCATCATCGGGTCGGTGGTGGGCCGTCACATCTCCCCCTTCAGTGCCGCCTACGGCGCCACCAAATTTGCCGTGCATGCGCTGGCCGAAGCGCTGCGCCGCGAAGTGGCCCCGAAAGGCATACGCGTCTCCCTGGTCGAACCCGGAATCGTCATCAGCGGCTTTCAATCCGTGGCAGGCTACAACGATGAAACCATACAGAATTTCAACGACAAGTTCGGCCCGTTGCTGAAAGGCGAAGACGTGGCCAACGCCATCCTTTACATCATCAACCAACCGCCCCACGTGCACATCAGCGACATCGTCGTCCGCCCCACCCGCCAGGACTACCCATGAATACCTTCGGAGAGGATGCCGCTCACGTCTTGCAACGGACAACCGAGCGACAACTGAATTCATTTTGCCACAACACCCGATAACCCCGTATCCCCCCGTATCCGCATCCCCTTTTCCGCTACCGCCACACACCGACTCATGCTATCTTCAAACCATAAATCTGGCGGCCTCTGCTATCACCCGCAGGAGGCTCCCACAGGAAAAGGAAGGAGTTTGACTCATGCGGTTTTATAGGGCTTTCTTACTGTCCACCGGCATCGCTTCGGCTTTTTATCTGGCAGGTTGCGCCACCGACAACCTTGAGTCCTACTTTAAAAACGTCGATCCAAAAACAAACGTTTATGTGGCACCCACCGGCTCACCCGTGGAAAAAGTGGCCATCATGCCGTTCAAGGCGCCCACTGAACTCATCGGCACCTCCGTTTCCGATATGTTCGTCACCGAACTCCTGCACATGAACCGGTTCCACCTCGTCGAACGCAGTCAGATGGCCAACGTTCTGGGCGAATCCGAACTCGCCCTCGCCGGCTTGTCGGAAAGCAAGGCCGCCGAAGTGGGCAATATGCTGGGCGCCGACGCCGTGCTGGTCGGGACCGTGGATGAATACAACACCATCGCCCGCCGCGGCAACGCCATCCCCGTCGTGGGCGTCTCCGTGCGCATGATCGACTGCAAAAGCGGCCGCGTCCTGTGCAGCGTGGATCTCGCCAAGCGGGCGGATAACAGCGATGTCACCCTCCCGGAACAGGCACGCATCGTGGTCCACAGTATGGCCGCCGGCTTGTATCAGAAATGGAAATGCATCAAGGCCTCCCCGCTGCGGGCGCCCGTATCCGCCAGCCCATCACCCCTCTCCTCTCCTGTCCTTCCGGCGCCCGCACCGTCGGCCGCCGTTTCGTCTCCAGCCCCGCGCCTCATCCCCCCTCCTCCCCCGTCCGGGTTCAAGGTGTCGGATATGGGCTTACGTCAGACCACCATTTCATGGAACGCCCCAGCCGATGCCACCGCCTCTCGTTATCGTATCGAGCGCGCCGATAACCGCAACGGCACCTTCATCTCCATCGCCGAAGTCGCCCCTTCCCGCCGCACATTCATAGATAAAGGCGCTACACTTCCCCTTAAGGACAGCAGCACCTATTACTATCGCATGGCCGCCATCGCCGAATCCGGCCTGCAAAGCGATTACACAGTCATCCATGAAACCATGACAGCCCCTCCACCATCCCCGGTCGCCGGTCTTACTGCAGAAAGTGAATGGATTCGCATTGTCCCCCTGAACTGGACCGCTAGCACCGATCCCGGCATCGTCCGCTACGTCATCCTCCGCGCCGAATCAGACGGGGGCCCCTTTAACGAAGTGGAGTCCGTCCGCGGCCCCGCCACCACCTCCTTTACCGATGGCGGCCGCGAGCCGGGTAAGCTCAAGGATGGCAAAACCTACCACTACCGCATCCGTGCCGTGAACGAAGTCGGCGCCATCAGCGATGACATCCCCGCCGTTGCCGCCACCACCCGCTCT
>JBIJCW010000262.1:0-2648 GCA_044344495.1 Kiritimatiellia bacterium
GGCAACAAAACACAGCCACTCCGGAGCCTTCCCCCCATCAGGCGCACCCCCATCCCCACCCCGCGACACCGAAACAAGATGGAGCCCCGGCGATATAGGGCTCCTCTACCCAACCCCGCCTGCCCCTCCGGTCTATACCCTGATTCTTGAATGCACGGGTGATCGCAACTTCCTGATATGCCCCTTCAGCCGCTTTGCGGAACCAGCCACACCGGGCGAATGGAGCACAGGTAGCCAGGCCATCCCGCTACGGGTGCTCTGCTTGTGGAATAGCCTTGTGGCAACCTCAACCGTTCTGGAACAGGGCTGGCACTCAGGCAGGCTGAGCCAGCCTCAACTGGATTCCGCACTGGAATTGCACGAACACCTGAACTCGAGCGCCCCGCTGGCACTCGTGGACCCCTCCGACCTCGGCCCCCCATTGATTCACCCCGCCGATCCTCGCTGGCTCTATCTGGAAGAGGAGTCCCGCTTCCTTGCCGGGACACTTGCATCCCTGGCCCACAGTCCCCGCATGCGGCAAATCAACGAAACCTGGTCAACACCCCGGTCGTTCTGGCCCCTCGCCGCAGAACCACCACCCTCCTATTCCACCGGCATTCAACGCCCGGAATAGTCCGGTCCAGACTGACTATTCCTTGAGCATGGCATCCGTCGCCCGTAACCGCTCCGCCATCTCCCGCAGCAAGGCCACCACAATCTTCGGATTCTGCGACAATACCGTCTCCATGTTGGCCGCCGAAATGGCCACCAGTCTGGCCTCATCACTGCAAACCGTCGCCGTCGCCGTACGGTTAACCTTCAACAACATGGCCATTTCACCAAAGTACTCGCCGGGCTTCATCACCCGCAGCTCATGCCCGCCCCGCATAAGCGCCACCTCTCCTCCCGCCACAAAATACATGCGGTCGCCCGCATCCCCCTCGCGAAACAGCACATCGCCACGCACATGTGACTCCGCCACCCGACCCAATCGCCTGATATTCCGGTCAAGTTTGTGCGGTTCCTCAAAAAGCTCGCGCACCATCAGCGCCTCACGCCGCGATGCACAGGCACTGACCTCAACCCCGACCAGAATGGCGGCAAACGCGTAGTACACCCAGAGCAACAGGATGAACACGGCTTTCATCGATCCAAAGGCCACACCGAAATCCGGGTTGAACTTCATGATGGCCGTCATGATCGGCCCGATCAGGGCCAGCAGCACGGCAGTCACCAGCGCCCCCGTCAAAACCCAGCGGACCTCCGGCTTTCGCGGCGTAAAGACATAGTGCAACAAGGTCAGCGACCCGATGGTAACCAACAGCGGCACAACCACATCCGCCAGACGGACCAGCACCGGAAGGCGCCCCGCCAGAATGGAAATCACGATCGCATAGGCAATCTCGGAAATCACCAGCGCAACCAGCAGCACCAGGATGAGTAGAACCGCCAAAGCATCCAGCAGCTTCTCCTTCAGGAACGGCAGATCCCTTTCACGCCCGTACGCCAGATCGAACGCCCCACGGAAGGCCGCCGCCAAGGGGGTCACCGTCCAGAAGAGGATCGGCAGACTGAGTAGCCCCCACACCCGCTGCACCGCCAACCCCCGGACTTCCCTAATGATACTCTCACTCCCCAACGGAAAGAACTGCCCCGCCACCCGCTCCACCGCACTCATCGCCGCCTGCGAGGAGGCCATGATCTGACCCACCACAAACAACACCAGCAGGAACACCGCGAAAAGGGCAAAAAAACTATTGAAGGCCAGAACCGCCGCCTTGTCGGCGCCCTGATGCCGCATGAAGGACCGCACCGACTGGCGCAGGATAAAATAACCGATATCGACCCTGTTTCTGAAACTCACCTGAAACTCCAAGGTTTCGCTGGACTATCACACAAACCTTCAGCTATCATTGCCCGCCTCTGAAATCAAGGAAGTAACACGGGATTACAAGGAAAACATATGAGCAAAACCTACAAGATCGCTGTTCTGCCCGGTGACGGGACTGGCCCGGAAGTGGTCCGCGAGGGCGTGAAAGTCCTCAAGGCTGCCGCCGCCAAATTCAACTTCAAACTCGAACTGACGTCCTATGACTTCGGCGGCGACCGCTACCTCCGGACCGGCGAGGTCCTGCCCGCCTCCGCGGCGGATGACCTGCGCAAGCATGACGCCATCTTCCTGGGCGCCATCGGCCACCCCGATGTCAAACCCGGCATCCTGGAGAAGGGCATCCTCCTGAAACTGCGTTTCGATCTGGATCAGTACATCAATCTGCGTCCGGTGAAACTTTACCCCGGCGTGGAAACCCCGCTTAAGAACAAGGGTCCCGAAGACATCGATTACGTCGTCGTCCGGGAAAACACCGGTGACCTCTATACCGGCGTCGGCGGATTCTCCCTGAAGGGAACCCCCAACGAAGTCGCCATCCAAACCAGCGTCTATAACCGATTCCAGGTGGACCGCTGCCTGCGCTACGCCTTCGAACTCGCCCGTCGGCGTAACAAGAAGAAGACCCTCGCCCTCTGCGGCAAGACCAACGTGTTGACCTATGTGTACGACCTCTGGGAACGCGCCTTCCACGAAATGGGCGCCAAGGAATTCCCGGATATCAAGCGCGAGTACTACCATGTGGACGCCACCTGCATGTGGATGGTGAAAAATCCCG
>JBIJCW010000052.1:0-12394 GCA_044344495.1 Kiritimatiellia bacterium
GCAGTTGGATGCGTGTGGTCTTCCTGGTTTCGTGGGTCCGGCCAATCGCCTCGGCGAGGGCGGTGGCGAGCAGGGCAGGGTCGGGGCGGGAAGGGTCCGGGATCACCTCCACGTCGTGCGGGTGCAGGAAGCGGAGCAACTTAAAGTCGAGGGTGTCGGGCATGAGGCCGCAGACACCGCCCAGGATGAACGCGAGCGGATGGCCATCCGCGCCGGCGTGGACGGCGGCTGGAAAGCATGAGGCGAAGGCCACGCCCACGGTAAAATGCGTGATGCCTTTCATGTCAGAGTACCCCGAGGAAGCGGGCGATGCCGGGACCAACGCCTGACATGTTGCAGGCCAAGGGCAGGAGGATGATGCCGAGTGCGTTCATGCGGCGGGACCCGGATAGGGCGGGAATCAGGCCAATGGCGGTGGCGACGATCATGACGCCCCATCCGCCGGGGCCGGTCAGGCTTCCGATGCCAAGGACGATGAGGCCCAGGGCCAGCCAGGAGACTGTCCGGTGTCCGATATGGTTGATGGCCCAGATCAGGGCGCGGGCCAGGAAAGGCAAGGCCAGCAGGGAGGCGGCGGTGGCAAGGGCAATTGTGGCCACGATGATTCCGTAGGCATCCGGGGGTGGAGGGTGCAGGCCCCGCAGCAGGGCGGCGCCGCCTCCGCGTGCCAGGTGCAGGCCGGGGACGAACCAGAGGAAGAGGGCACCGACGTAGTAGACGGTCTTGGAGGCGCCTTGCGACACCAGGAAAGCGCGGTCGTTGCGAAGCGTGGTGGCATGGCCGGCGAGCATGCCGCCGATGCCGCCACTTACCACCGGGATCAAGGCGGCAAAGGCGCCGCCCAAGGTGCCGGAGACAATGCCATGGACCAGTTCACGGGGTTTCACGTGGAGTGATTCCGACACCTGTTGCGTCGGAGGACGAGCACGGCTGATGAGATTCATGATGAGCCAGGGCAGGGCGAAGAGGCCGACGAAGGCGGGGGTGAGTGCCTGACCCGGTGGTGCCGGGACGAGACTGGGGCGGTAGAGCAAGATGAACCCCAGAAGTCCGGAAAGCGCGAACGTCAGGAGTCCCATGGTGGCATTGCGCGTACCTGAGAGAAAGCGGTCCAGGGGCGGCAGTGCCGCGGTTCGTCCCTGGGGCCATTCCGAGAGTAGCATGAAGGCGATAACGGACCAGAGGATCCAATGGTAGTGGGGCGACAGGACCGCGTGGATGGGAGGTAGCAGGCGGGGGGCGAAGGCTGAGCCGAGAAGCAGGATGGCGATGCCGCCTGCCGCCCCCAGGGCGGTCAGGAGGACGGCTTCATATCCCCGGCCGGACATCAGGTGTCGATGGCCGGGCATGACGGTGAACAGGGCGCTCTCGTCCGGAGCGGAAAGGAGGATGGCGGGCAGGGAATTGATAATGGTCCAGCCGATGATCATTCCGGCCACAACGGCATCCATCCATTCCGTGGGGATTGTGCCTGTGTAATGTCCGCCGGCCAGCAGCATGATGACTCCCAGCAGGTTGTAGACATGAAGGGCGGGGACGCATCCGGCGAGGCCGCCGACCAGTGCCCCGATCACCGAGGCGGGAACGATCCCGGCAAGGATGAAAGGAGGCGGGAGTGTCATGGGGCACGTGGGGCCCCGGGGGCGGGGTGATAATGGACGTAGGACTTGGCGACCATGGGGATATGCTTTGCCAGTTTTGTCTCCACGGTGGAGGCGATGCAATCGCCTTCCGTCACGGTGATGCTGCCATCCACGCCGATTTGCACATTCAAGACCAGATAAGGTCCGAAGCGATGGGCGTTGACTTCCTCCACCGTCAGGATTCCCGGGACCGTATCGAGGACTTGCCGGACCTGCGCTTCGAGTTCCTTGCCGGGGACGGCATCCATGAGATCCGCCGAGGAATCCCGGAGGATCTGGATGCCGGTTCTCAAGACCATGAAGGCCACCAGGCCTCCGACGAGGGGGTCGGCGACGGGATAGCCGATCTGGCCAAGGAAGATGCCGACGGCCGCCCCGGAGGCGGAGAAGACATCGTTACGATGGTCATGGGCGAGTGCGAGGATGGCGGCGTTCTTGGACTGCCAGCCGATCCGCCGTGTGACAATGGTGAGGGCGATCTTCATGACGACCGTCAACAGGGCGACCCACAAAGCGATGACTTCGGCGCCGGCGTAGGTGCTGGCACCGGTCATGAAGTCGTACACCTTGTTGATGGCGTCAAAGAAGATGGCGATGGCGGTGGCAACGATAAACGAACCGACGATGAGGGCGGCGATGGTCTCCAGTTGGGTGTGACCGTAGGGGTGTTCGTGATCCGGCGGCTTGCCGGCCAGTTTCATGAAGATCTTGACGACGATATAGTAGGTGACGTCGGAGGCGGAGTTGATGCCGTCGGCGAGCAGGGCGGGACTATGGCCAACGATTCCGATGACGGTTTTCAGGCCGGCCAGGAGGACGTTGGCCCACAAGCCGGCGTTCACGACGTGATCGCATTTGCGGCGGATGGCACTTGTCATCGGCGGATTCCGGTGGTGGGTTTTCGGGCAACAACGGGCGACGGCTCTATGGGTATCGCGGCAATGTAGGGGAGGTGTCGGTAGTGGTTGTCGTAGTCGAGTCCGTAGCCGACCACAAACGTGTCGTCCACGGTGAAACCGACATAATCGGCGGTGAGGGGCGTCTTGCGGCGCGAGGGTTTATCCAGGAGCACACAGGTTTTCACGGTGCGTGCGCCCCGTTTCTTCAACAAGGCGGTGGCGTATTGAAGGGTCAATCCGGAGTCGAGGATGTCGTCGATGAGCAGGACGGATTTTCCCTTCAGGGGAATGGAGAGATCGTGGAGGAGGGTGATTTTGCCGGACGAGGAGGTGCGGGGGCCGTAACTGGAGAGGCCGAGGAAGTCGACGACGAGGTGGATCTGGCGGTTGGAGAGGAGGCGGGCCAGATCGGCCAGGAAGACATAACTGCCCTTGAGGATGGCCACTGCCACTAATTCCTTGGTCCGGGATGTTCGCGCAATCTCATCGGCGAGGCGGTCCAGGCGGCGCCGGATCTGTGCGGCTGAGAAGAGGATGTTGAGAGGGAGCTTGCGGGTCACAGTGCGCCCTCCGGGGGAGGGGTGGATGCCGGGGAAGCGGAGGCGGGGGGGGCGTCCATGTACAGGCGGAGTTGGCGGTTTCTGTCGGCACCGGGATTGCCGGTGACCTCGATGGTGTCGCCCTTTTGCGGAAGCCTGTTTTCGGCGAGGAGATGGCGGGCGACCTCGCGAGTGGCGGCAACGGTGATTGTGCCGCTGCCGTCATCCAGGTCGAAACTGATGAAGCGGGGAATACCGTCGCGTGAGACGATGCGGGGCGAGGTGACCGCGAGGCCGCGTACGCGGATGCGTTCGGTGCGTGCGCCGGTGATCTGGGCGACGGGGGTCACGGGAAGCGGCTGGCGTTGGGCGGCCAGGAGAAGGACCAGGAGCCCGACGGAGGCAAAGAGGAGGGCGGTCCAGCGGAGGAGGCGGAAGGCGGTACGGTCAGGCAGTTCGATTTCGCAATAGGGGCAGGTGAGCGCCGGGCCCGTGTAGCGTCCGCAGGCGGGGCAGGTTCCCCGGGCTGAGGGTTCTGGCGGGGCGATGTTCATCAGGCCTTACCCACGATCTGGTCGAGGATGTTCTGGTTGGTGATGAGGCCGGTGATTTCGGTGAACGATTTGCCGACGAGGCAGACTGGTTGCCGGGTTTGCCGGAGTTTGGAAAAGACCTCGATCATCGGCATGGTTTCCGGAACCACCAGCGGCGGGCGGATGAAGGCGGAGAGTGGTTCGTGTGTGCATTCGCCGCATTGGGAAACGACGTCGAAATAGTTCACCGTGCCGGAGAAGGTGCGGGTGGGTTCGTCGTAGACCGGCAGGCGGGTGTGGGTGGACTGCCGGACGGTGGCGAAGAATTCATCCATGGTGGCGGAGGCCTTGACGGTTTGCATGGAGGCGCGCGGGATCATGATATCGGCGGCGGTCTTGCTGGAGAGTTCCAGGACGCGGCGGATCATGATGCGTTGTTTCGGGGAGAGGACGCCATGTTCGGCGCTTTCATGGGCGAGCAGGTCGATCTCGTCTTTGGTGGCGAAGAGGCGGCGGGTTGGGGATTCCTTGATGGAGGAGGGGACCATCCACTCGGTGATCCAGTTGATGGCGGTAGCGGCGGGCCGGAGGATGATGGCGCTTAGGCGCAGGGTTTTGGCGAAGGGGCCACAGCGGCGCAGGGGCTGACTTTGGAACCAGGCTTTTGGAAGGTATTGGGCGAAGACGAGGACCACCAGGGTCATGATGCCGCCGACGAGAGCTTCCCCAATGCCGAGAAGCCTGGCGCCCATACTGGCCGCCACGACCGAGGCGATGACGACACACAGGTTCGAGCCGACGAGGGTGGTGCTGATCAGCATATCGGGCGCGTCACGGAATTTTTCAAGGATGCGGGAAGCAGGATCCCCTTGTTCGGCTCGGTGACGCAGGCGCATCCGGTGCATGGAGAATATGCCGGTCTCAATACCTTCAAAGAACGCGGCGGCGGCCAGGCAAAGCAGGATGATGATCAATTCGGAGAGGATCATGCGGGTCCTTCCTGTTCCTGTTGGCTCTCTGTGGCCGGGGTGGCGCCGGTTTTTTCAATCTGGACCATGGTAATTCTGTGCTTGCGCATTTTCAGGACGGTGACGCGGCAGCCCTGTTCCTCGATGACGTCGCCTGTTTTCGGGATCCGTCCGGTATGGACGGTGATCCATCCGGCGATCCGGTCGGCGCCTTCCGATTCGAGGGAGAGGTCGAGGTCGTAATTGATCTGTTCGAGGCTGGTGGTGCCGTTGATGAGCCAGCGGTTGGGGCCGGCGGGTTCAATGCTGAGAGTATGATCGGTGGTGTTTTCGCCGGTGGTTTGTGCGATTTCGTCCTGGATGTCGCCCCGGGTGATCAGGCCGGCGGTTCCTCCGTATTCATCGATGACGATGGCGAGGCGTTTGGACTGTTGTTGGAACATGGTGAGGAGGCTGTCGAGGGGGGAGGTGTCGGGGACGTAGAAGTGGGGGTGCATGGCGGCCAGCAGGCCGGCATCGGGGTTGAGCAGGAAGCGGGCGGTTTCGAGAAAGCCCTCGATATGGTCGAGGTCATTGCGGTAGACGGGAAGAAAGCGGAAGCGGGCCTTCCGGCATAAGTCGGGATAGGCGTTGGGGTTGCCGTTGAGGTCAATGCCGATGAGGTCCACGCGGGGGGTCATGACGTCGCGGGCCTGGAGGGTTTCCAGGCGGATGATGCCATCCACCATGGTGCGTTCCTCCTTGGTCAGGATGCCTTCCTCATGACCGACATCCACGGCGGTCAGCAGTTCATCCTCGGTGAGGGCGTGATGGGCCGGGATGAGATGTTTGGGAAGCCAGTGGGTGATGCGTTCGAGCAGGATGCGGATGGGGGTGAAGGCCACGATGAAGAAGCGCAGGAGGGGGAGATAGGATCGGGCGAGAATTTCGGGGCGGCGGACGGCGAACCGTTTTGGGGCGGCATCGCCGAAAAGCAGGAGCAGGGCGGTCATGACGGGGATGGCCACGGCTTCTCCGTACGGGTTGAAGAAATGGTTGGCGACGACGAATCCGATGTTGGCGGCAACCACGTTTACAAGGGTGTTGCCGATCAGGATGCTGGAGAGGAGGGCGGAGGGGGTGGCGAGGAGCAATTCGATCTGGCGGGCTGCCTTCGGGTGGTTACGCTTGATCCGGTGGATATGGATGGGGGACAGGGAGAACAAGGCCGTCTCTGCGCTTGAGAAGAAGGCGGAGAAGCCCAGCAGTAGGACCAACACGACTAATTGAAGAACAACGGCTAATGTCATAACAGTACCGGTCGGGTACAGGGGCGATTACAAAGCCGGAAGGGGAAAAAGTCAAATCTGAAATCGCCGGTATCCCGCAGGAGGCGCATTTCCGGGTTTTGGTGTCGATCCCCGTGACGTCTTGTTTTCCGCAGCTTTAGCGAAGGAGGATGTGTCGTGGGTGAAGGAAGTTGAGCGGGCGGTGCGGCACGGGACGTAACGTTGGCCTCCACCGGGACGAGCCCGGTGGGCGGCACTGGAGGTGCGGCAGTTCAGGCGGGGATCTGGGCCGGAGGATGGCGGTGGAGGATGGTGGTTGACGTGGGTGGTGGGATTGGGTAGTGGTTTCGCCATGGCAAATGTTGAATATGGTGAGCCCAAGGGGAGGGCATTGTTGCTGGTGGTCTCCGCACCGTCCGGCGCCGGAAAGACGACGCTCTGTGAGCGGTTGCTGGCGGAGATTTCCGGTATGGAGCGGTCTGTTTCCTGCACGACGCGGGCCCCGCGCGGTGCCGAGGTCGATGGTCGGTCGTATCACTTCATCCGTGTGGAGGAATTCAAACGGCGCGTGGCGGCAGGTGAATTTCTTGAGCATGCCGTGGTGCATGGGAATTTCTACGGCACATTGCGGAAACCCGTGGAGGCGGCATTGGCGGCTGGTCGGAGTGTCATGATGGTGATCGACGTGCAGGGGGCGGCCCAAGTCCGGCAGGCGGCGCAGGCGGCGGGGGGGCTGCTGAAACGGGCGTATGTGGATGTGTTTGTCGCGCCACCCTCGCCGGAGGTGCTGAGGGAACGGTTGGTCCGCCGGAATGAAGATGCGGCTGAGGTCATCGAACGACGGGTCAGGAATGCAGAGGTGGAAATGGGGCGGCAGGGGGAATACCGACACCAGGTGGTCAACGATGATCTGGAAACGGCGTACCGGGAATTCAAGGCGATTATCGAGAGGGAGCGTGGGGGAGGGGCGGTTTGCTGATCGATACGCATGTTCATTTTTCGGCCGGGATGACGCCGGAGGATTTTGCCGGGCTGGTGGTGCGCGCGCAGGCGGCAGGGGTGGGGCGAATGGTGGCGGTGGGTTGCGAGCCGGATACCAATGCGGCGGCGCTGGCGGTGACCCGGGCGCATCCGGATTGCCTGGTGGCGGCCGTGGGGTATGACCGGAGTCTCGCGGGTTCGGATGCGGTGGCGGATGACATCGCCCGTCTGATTGACGCCAACCGGGATGTGCGGGTGGCGGCCATTGGCGAGATCGGTCTGGATTTTTATTATACTCCGGAGACGGCAGTGCCGCAGGCGGAATTGATGGCGGGGCAACTGGCGCTGGCGCGGGAACGGGGGCTGCCGGTGATTGTCCACAGTCGCGAGGCGGATGAGGTGACGCTGGAGTTGCTGGAGGCCCATGCGGCGGGGTGGAAGGGGGCGGTGGACCGGATCGGGGTATTGCACTGTTTCACGGGAAGCGAAGCCTTTGCCGCGCGGTTGCTGGAGTTGGGGTTCATGATCAGTTTCAGCGGGATTGTGACGTTCCGGAATGCCGATCCGTTGCGGGCGGTGGCGCGGGGGATTCCGGAGGAGCGGCTGTTGCTGGAGACGGATACGCCGTACCTGACGCCGGTGCCGCATCGGGGCAAGCCCAATGAGCCGTGTTATCTGCCAGCGGTGGCGGCGGTGCTGGCCAAGGCGCGCGGAGTGCCGGTGGAGCGGGTGGCGCAGATGACGACGGTCAATGCGCGGCGGTTGTTCGGGGATTGGTGAGAGGGGCGGCTTTTTCCGGGTGGGCCTGATCGCGCGAATCATTGTGCGTTCGCAGCCCTTCCGATGGTCGGGCAACCAAACGCACAATGGGATTGCCACCTCGCGCTGTGGCGCGAGGGAAGACAACAGCGGGTGTGGCGCAGATTGACGACGGTCATTGCGCGTCTTCTAATGCTCGCCCGGGGGGCGGAAGATGATCTTGTTGCCCTTGGTCACTGGCGCCATCGGTCGGCTGTTGTCCGTTGGGAAGGTTGGGGTAATGGTAGGGGTGCTTTTTGTGACGACTTTCCGGCCTTCGTTGGCCTTGCGTGTGGCGTCCGCGGATTTCTGGTAGGAGATTTCTATTTGCTGGGAAAACTGTGTCGCCAATTTGCCATACCGGGTTTGGGGATAGGTCCGGCCCAGGTTCTGGAAGCCGGTCAGTACGCTTTTCATCTCTGTCAGAGTGGTGATGCTGGACTCCCGGTAGAGGAGATCGCCAAAGGCGGTTTCGGCGACCCACTCCTCTTTGACTGGTGAGGTGGATCGCGCTGTGGCCAGTTGATTTTGCAGGTTGCCGATAAGGGACGACTCGCAGAGTGCAATGCGCGGGTCTGCCGCCAGGGCGGCAAGTTTGTTGTATCCGGGTAACGCGGCGGTTTCTGCCAAGGCGGATTGAAGTGCGGTGGAGAGTTGCCGTGTCAGTTCATTTCGCACCTCCGGCGGGAGCGGGTTTTGGTGGCAACGTCCATGTCGGTCGAGCCAGGCCGTGAGAGATGCCGGGCTTGACGGGTAGGCATGTCCAAGGCCGGCGTATTCCTCGAACGTCACGATCGCGCCGTTGTGTCTATAGAATTCCCGTGCCCGGCGGGCCGGGATGTTGTTCGGGTCGGTTTCTCCGGTACCGATGTAGATGGGCATTTTCAGATATCCGTTCAGCGATTGGCGACCCGCAAGGTCTGCAGTGCGGCCTGCGAGGAGTACAATCATGCCGGCGATACGGGTCGGATCCAAATCTGCAAGGGCCGTGACCGTCCATCCGCCTTTGCTGGCGCCGGCGAGAAAGACGCGGGTTTCGTCAACATGGGCATGGTTCGCAAGCCAGGCTCGGGCAGCATGAAGATTCGTGAGTTCGCGCTGCATGTAGTTCTGTTGGTCCTGCCGTGTGGCCGACGGGAGCGGAGCCTCCAGATATGGCATGGCGACGACAAAGTAGTCCCGTCCGGCGGTCAGGTTGCGTATGAATGTTGTGTCGGGGGCCCCGCCCATTCCGTGGTAGAAGAAGATGGCCGGCCAGGATTGTGTTGGCAGATAGTTGACAGGGGTGTAGACCTTCAAGGCGTTGGCGGAGGAGGGTAAAACGACGGTGGATTCGACTCCGGCGGCAAGGTTTGTTTCGGTGGCCTCGGCGATGCGGGTGGAGGCCATCTGTGCTGAGGCCAGTCCGAGGGTCAGGCATGCCATGTGAATGACGGGTAGGCGGGTCACGGGGTGATTCAAACAGAGTTGTTCACGAGATGCAATACCCGGCTGAGTGTGCACGGCGTGGCAGGAAGTTTCGCCCTCCAAAGTGCCTCGTCAAATCCCGGAGAGGGAGACGTCCTGGAAGAGAGCGGGGGAAGTTTCCAGGAAATGGTTGGAGCGGGTCAGGGCGGTGGGCAGGTCGGGCGCGGACTGAACGGCGAGGAAGAGGGTGTGGCCGTACACAAAATTGCGCGCAAAGTAGGGGGTGATGATCTTGATGCGGATCAGGGCCTGTTGCGGGGGGAAGTCCTCGCTGATGTAGTTGCATAGACGGTTCCAGACTTGTGCGGGATCGGGTTGGAAGGCGGGATCATGCCACTGGGCGAAGATCCAGGGGCGTGCGGCGGCCATGCGTCCGATCATCAGGCCCGCGGCGCCGGCGAACGGGGTGCTCCGTTCGCGGATGAAGTCGGCGCCGGTGATGTCGCCGTTGGCGATGACCGGCAGGCGTGTTTCGGTGATGAGTTCGCCATAGAGGGCGTGGCGCGCGGGGCGATTCAGGGACTCCTCCGCGAACCGGGGGTGCAGGGTCAGGGCGTCCACCCCTTCGTCCTCCAGCAGGCGGAGCCGTTCGCGGAGTTGGTCTCGCCAATCCGACCGCTCATCGCCAATCCGGATCTTCACGGTCAGGGGGCCGGGGAAGTGACGACGCATGGTTTGGAGAATGGCGCGGAATCGGGGCAGATCGTTGAAAAGATCCGCGCCGCCGCCCTGACGGCGAACCGTGGGGGCGGCGCAGGCGCTGTTCAGGTCCAGGCCATCGGGGTTCAGGGGTGCCAGGCGGTCGATGATCCTGGGGAGGTCGACGGTATCGGTGACCAGGAGTTGGTAGATGACCTTGCCTTCGTGAGGGCGGCGTTTGAGCCAGGGCGAGGTCCTGCCATTCTCATGGACGATCATTTTGGCGGACAGCATTTCGGTGAACAGGGCGCCATAGCCGCCGAAATCGGCGAGCAGACGGCGGAAGGCGCTATGGGTGATGCCAGCCATGGGCGCGCAGAAGAGGGCGGGTTGGAAGGAGACGCCGCGCAGCGTCAGCGTGGGAGGCAGGGTGGAGTCTGTCATGGTTGGTAACGGAGCGCGGCATCGTCAGCCTTCGCCAGAGGATTGTCAACTTAGACGTAAGGAGGGCCGAATTGTTTAGCCACTGCCTGCTGGGCCTCCTTGACGGCTTCCGCCTGGTCAGCGGGGCAGATCAGGGTGGCCTCGGGGGTGTGGATCACGATCAGATCCTTACAGCCGACGAGCGTGACGAGATGATTGGGGTCGCTGGAGGCGACGAGGTTGCCCGAGCTGCGCAGCATTAATGTTTTTGCGGCGGAGACGGCGTTGCGGTTGGTGTCGGCGGCGCAGGTTTGGGCAAAGGACGGCCAACTGCCGACGTCAAGCCAACGCAGGGGCATGGGGACGGCGGCGACGGTGACGGCGGGATCACGAGAGGCGGGTTCCATGACGGCGAAATCCACGCTGATCTTCTTGAGGGTTGGATAGACGCGATCCAGAACCGCCAACCGGTCGGGGGTATTCCAGGCGGCGGCGATGGTCATGAGTGCGGCGTGGTTTTCCGGGTGGTAGCGGCGGATACAGTCCAGGAGGGTGCTGGCGTGCCAGACGAACATGCCGCTGTTCCACAAGTAGCGTGCGGGCCCGGCCTCGATGTAGCGTGTGGCGGTGGCGAGGTCCGGTTTTTCCTTGAACTGCTCCACGCGCCGGGCGCCGTTGCCGAGATCCTGGCCGAGTTGCAGGTAGCCATAGCCGGTGGCGGCGTGGGTTGGGTTGATGCCGAACGTGACGAGGGTGGAGGAGTTTTGTTCCGCGACCTGGAACCCGGTTTCGATGATCTTTACGAAGTCGGCGACGGGTTCAATGAGGTGGTCGGCGGTGAAGATGGCGATGATGGCCTTGGGATCGGAGAGGGCAATGATGGCGGCGCTGAAGCCGACGGCGTTCAGGGTATCGCGTCCGCAGGGTTCGCCGAGAAACTGGGCGGGGCCCAGTTCCGGGAGGGCCTGGCGCATGAGGGCTTCATGGCGGGTGGCGGCGCAGATGTGGCGGCGAGTGGTGGGGACAAGGCCTTCGAGGTTGTGGGCGGCGATTTGGAGGAGGCTTTTGCCGTTGATGAAAGGCAGGAGTTGTTTGGGGGTGGATTCGCGGCTCATGGGCCAGAGTCGGGTTCCGGAACCGCCGGCGATGATCAAGGCATGTCGCATGGTTGACTCCAAAGGTGAGATGTTGCGTTGTGGTTACCAGAAAGCCCGGGAATGTGCAAGTTGCTCGACAGGTGGGGTATTGAGAAGGATCTACAGAATGAATCCGGGGTACTAATGTCTGAAGTAAGGGGTGCGCCCAATGGGTCCACTCGGGAAGTAGGCTTTATGCGTCTACTGCGCCGCCGATTTGACCCATGCTGAACCAAGTCGTGATTTCGTCTCCGCATAAGACCTACTTCGATGCATCACAGGTGGAGCATTTCATTTGTAACCATAGCAACATGAGCATGTTTTGCTGTTGACGTCGGTCTATCTGCTTTATACCGTCAAACCGATACTTACCAGAAATAAGAAACATCTGAAGTAAGCTCAATAACGCTGTTGTGACAAATTATCAGAAAGACTGTGACCTTCCCATGAAAGTAGACCTTCATGTCCACACCAAGGAAAGATCGCCATGTGGCAAATCGTCGGCTGTTGAGCAGATTCAGGCGGCTGTCAGTGCCGGCCTTGGCGCCATAGCATTTACCGATCACTGTCAGTTGCCGCCGTTCGAGGAGATTGCCCGGTTCAACGACGAGTACGCCCCATTGCGAATACTGGTTGGTATCGAGATCACTGTGAATGGTGAAGATGTGATTGTTGTCGGGGTTCACCATCCGTTGATTGTGACAGAGAAGTGGGAGTATCCAAGGTTGCACGGCTTTGTCAGAGCGCAAGGCGGGTTCATCGCTCTCGCGCACCCATTTCGTTTTCATCCTGACATCACAATACCCATCCACACATTTCCGCCAGACGCGATCGAAGTCTGTTCCAGCAATACCCCTCGCCACGTGGCCGAACAGATTGTGGAGGTTGCGCAACGTTTGGGCATCCCGGTGCTCAGCAACTCCGATGCGCACGCGACGGACGCATTGGGAAAATACTACAATCTCCTCGACAATGAGCCCACCTGCGAGGTGGAACTGATGAACCTGATCAAAGGCGGGCAGTTTACTCCCATCTTGCACGAAGACGACGGCACAACCAAGGAGTTCATGCGACGCGGTACCCGCGCACATGACTCCTGA
>JBIJCW010000215.1:0-3559 GCA_044344495.1 Kiritimatiellia bacterium
CTGGACAGAGAAGAGCAAGATTCATCCGGTCAGGGATGCGGTGCGATTCTTCGGGATGCTGAGGCGGTATCGGCGGAGGGGCAGGGAAGGGGTAGGGACAGGGAAGGGAATGCGGGGATGTGGGTCTTGACTTTTTGTTTGGACGGTGGAGACTGGTGCACATGAATAATACACCCATTGAATTTTGTAATGTGACGGCGGTTGCCAAGGCGAATGTGTACTTTGGGGGCAAGGTGGTCAGCCACAGCATCCTTTTCCGGGATGGGAGCAAGAAGACCCTTGGCCTGATCTATCCCGGCAAGTTCCACTTCGGTACGGACAAGGCGGAGCGGATGGAAATCGTGGCCGGCCACTGTGAGGTCAAGCTTGATGGCCAGACAGCGCTGACTTCCTATGCTGCGAATCAGGCGTTTGAAGTTCCCGCCAAATCCGGATTTGATATTGAGGTCAAAGACGGTATTTGTGAGTACGTCTGTTCGTTTTTGTCGTAGTGCGGGGGGGCGGTATTTTTCTTCTTTCTGATGCCTCGGCGTGGCATGGGTGCCTTTTCCCTTGCATCGCGTCTTCTCGTGTAAAGACACTCTTTCAATTTGGTCCGGTTTTAGGGGGGCACATCATTTGAACGGCTTGCGGGCTGTTCAAAACCGTGGCGGCCATGATCGCGCCGTGTTCCGTGAAGGCGTAGGGCATGTACTTGCGATGCTGGCCGCGCTTTAAGGTTGCAAATTGCAACCTTAAAGAACGCCATTCGGCGTCAGTGAGTTGGAAACAGAAATCATCCGGGAACTTCTCCCGGTTGCGTACGACCTGTTGGTTGAGGCGCTTGACCGGCACGCCGTAGAGGGCGGCGAGATCGGCATCAAGGATGACCGATTGGCCGCGAAGGCGGACAATGGCGTCCTGGGGTGTGCGGGTAGTGGCGACTGTGCTCATTTTGTTCTTATCCTACACTTGTCTGTCGAGGGTGCGGTATTGGATGGCTTCCTGGACGTGATTGGGGGCGATGCGTTC
The DNA here is from genome assembly GCA_044344495.1 of Kiritimatiellia bacterium. Classification (GTDB taxonomy): domain Bacteria; phylum Verrucomicrobiota; class Kiritimatiellia; order CAIKKV01; family CAITUY01; genus CAZDUS01. The sequence continues at coordinate 1,012 of JBIJCW010000215.1, forward strand.
GACGCCTTCAAGATCGGCGATGGTGCGGGCAACCTTGAGGATGCGGTCATAGGCGCGGGCGCTGAAGTTCAGTTCGGTGATGGCCATTTTGAGGATATCCTGGGCATCGGATTCCAGGGGGCAGAACTTCTGGATTTCGCGGGAGCGCATGGCGGCATTGTTGTGGATTTTCCGGGCTGACTTGAAGCGGGTGTATTGGAGGCGGCGGGCGGCAAGGACGCGTTCCCTGATGGTGGCGGAGCTTTCGCCCGCGCCTGCGGAGGCGAGGTCCGCGTAGCGGATGGCGGGGACCTCGACATGGAGATCGATCCGGTCCAGCAGCGGGCCGGAGATCTTGTTGCGGTAGTGCTGGATCTGATTGGATGTGCAGCGGCAGTCCCGTTTGGGGTCGCCGTAGTAGCCGCAGGCGCAGGGGTTCATGGCGGCCACGAGCATGAACTGGCAGGGGAAGGTGACGGTGGCAGCCGCGCGCGAGATGGTGACGGATCCGTCCTCCAGGGGTTGTCGCAGGACTTCAAGGACGTTGCGGTGGAATTCCGGGACTTCGTCGAGGAAGAGGACGCCGCGATGGGCGAGGCTGACTTCGCCGGGCATGGGATGGGCGCCGCCGCCGAGGAGACCTGCATCGGAAATGGTATGATGGGGGGAGCGGAAGGGGCGGCGTGCAACCAGGGCCTGATGGGATTTCAGGGTACCTGCGATGCTATGGATCTTGGTGGCTTCGAGGGCTTCATCGAGGGACAAAGGTGGGAGTACGGAGGCGATGCGACGGGCCAGCATGGTCTTCCCGGTACCCGGGGGGCCGATCATGAGCAAGTTGTGGCCACCGGTGACGGCGATTTCCACGGCACGTTTTGCCTGTTCCTGGCCCTTGACGTCGGCGAAGTCCTCCTCGTGGTCCGGCGGGATCGAGAAGACGCGGGCGACATCGACGAAGTGAGGATCAATGGACAGTTTGCCTGCAATGAAGTCCGCCGCCTCGCGGAGATTGTGGACGGGGTAGACGTCGAGGCCCTTGACAACGCCTGCTTCCTCGGCGTTATCGACGGGGACGATGATGCCGCGGAGGCCCTGGCGCTTGACGCTCATGGCGATCGGGAGGACGCCCTTGATGCGGCGGACGGTTCCGCTGAGGGCCAGTTCGCCGATCATCGCGAAGGAAGAGAGCGGGTCGGCGGGGATGTGTCCCTGGGTGGCCAGGATACCGATGGCAATGGGGAGGTCGAAGCAGGGGCCTTCCTTCTTGATATCAGCGGGGGCGAGATTGATGGTGGTGCGGCCAACGTGGGAGCGGAATCCGGAATTCGTGATGGCGGTGTGGACGCGGTCCTTGCTTTCCTTGACGGCGGTGTCGGGCAGGCCGACGATGACGACTGCGGGGTCGCCATGTCCGGCGTTGACTTCAATTTCGACGGGATAGGCCTCCACGCCGTAGACCGCGCCCGAGTGAACTCTTGCCAGCATGCTGTATTCTCCAGAACGAAAGACGCGGATAGTATAGTACTATACTAAAGAATACTAGCATAAACGGCAGACGGGGCCGGGGGCGCTGGTTGCAGCAGCAAGTCCGTCAGAGCGGGGTGTCGAAAGACAGGCCTAAAAGCTGGCCGGAGGAGTCAGCGTGGCGGACGTGAGCGTAGGTCATTACTTCGCAGGTGCGATTCGTGCTCGGAAACCATCCCGGCATGTGGAAAGAGAGGTGGCAGGAGGTGAGGGAGTCAAAGGCGGCAGCACACTTGATGAGCATGCCACCTGAGGAAATATTTTTCGCCACTGCGCTAATGACTGATATCTGGCCGGGTGTGTCCAGGTGGATATCAACGGGTATCATGCAGTCAAACCTTGGAAACTGTCGCTGGTTACTTCGGGCGAAGCGGAAGCGCCCCACGGCATGCTTCATTGCTACCACCCATGAAGAAAGCACACCTTCGTTGTTTTGATGGATCGTATTATTCACATCAACCCCTCACTTTGAATAAACTATAGCACATTGCATGGGAGTGAGGTGTAATTTTGCTTTTTTTTCATGACGGGTGAGTTTTGAGAAGTTTTGAGCACAAACATCTGGAATTCGCTATACTTCGACCCCATGTTGAACAGTGATAGTCATACAATTACGGATGGGGCATTGTGGCGGGGCCTGCTGGGACTTGCCGGGCCGATGTTCATCAGTACGTTCCTGCAGAATGCGCAAAGCCTGATCGATCTTTTCTGGGTGGGGCGGCTGGGGTCGGATGCGGTGGCGGCGATTGCGGTAAGCGGGACGGTGCTGATGATGTTGTTTCCCGTGGTGATGGGGCTTTCGACGGGAACGGTGGCGATTGTATCGCGTGCCATCGGGGCGGGGCGAAGGGAAGAGGCGTCCGAGGTAGCCGGTCAATCGTTGGTCGTGGCGATCGGTTGCGGGGTGGTTGCAGGTTGGCTGGGATGGACGGGCTCGGCATGGCTTTGCCGGCTCCTGGGGGCGAGCGAGGCGGTTACGCGACTGGGGGGTGAGTATCTGGGGATCTCATTCCTGGGGAGTTTCACGGTATTTGTGTTGTTTATC
>JBIJCW010000216.1:0-3548 GCA_044344495.1 Kiritimatiellia bacterium
CTACCACCGTTTATTCAGAGCCTTGCTGGGCGCCCTGGCCATCCTAATCCTGTTCATTATCGCCTGGCGCATCACGAACAACCTGGCGGCGGCGTCCATCATGGCCCTGCTCCTGGCCGGACTGCCAAGTTCGATCTACTTTGACAGCATGATCCTCAAGACCAACGTCGAGATTCTTATGCTGACCCTGGCGCTTTTCCTGCTAGTCAGACCGGGCGAGGTCCGGGGCGCCTGGCGATGGATCGGTCTTGGCCTGCTCTTGGGCGGCCTGCTGGCGGCACTCCGGTTTGGACAAGGCGGCACGGTTCTCTATGGGGTATTCATCCTGATCTACCTGCTCCGCACCCCCTCCCTGCAAGGCAAGGCAGCCCGCCTGGCAGTCATCCTCCCCTTGGCCGTCCTGTTTCTCGGAAGCCAGCTACTGTTCAAATACCGCGAACCCCTGCTGGGGATCCCGGCCGATCGCTTCCTCCCGGTAGGTGGCGTCCATATGCGGATCGGGTTCCAATCCGGCGCCATCGGAACCTATCACGTACTCAAGCGCTTTCCCGCCCTCCCCCTTGGCCATACCTTCTTCGCCCGCATGGCCGCCGACGCCCGCGACGGCTATCCCCACACCGCCGCCGAGGCGGACCGTTCCTATATCAAGGAGGCCACCGACTTCATCAAACAGAACCCCCGGGAAACCCTTTCCATCCTCGGACGTAAGTTTGAGCAGTTTTTCAATACCTTCGAGTCAGCCGCCAACCACTATCTGCCGCACGTCGTCAGCCGCGTGCCGATTGCGCGTCTTCCATCGCCCGGCTGGGGCGGATTCGTTGTACTCGCCTTCTGGGGCCTGGTAGCCCTTTGCTGGCGGCGCCAGTGGCTCCTCCTGACCCTCCTGGGCGGCCTGATGACCTCCGTCCTGCTGATGAACCTGATGTCCTTTGTCACCTTCCGCTACCGCTATCCTGCCATTGTCCCACTGGCCCTGCTGGCCGCCTTTGGCCTGGCCTTCCTTGGCCGACAACTCCTGAATATCGTCACCCTCAAGCAAGGATGGCCCGTCGCACTCCGCCAGACGCTTCTCATCATCACCGTTACGCTGGCCTTCGGTTGGTACGCCTATCGCCCCGTCCTGACGATCGCCCAACGCTCCATGACGGAAACCGCCGAACGTAACCTGCTGTTAAGCAAAACCGGGGAAAAGGCGGCGACTGACATCGCGAAACTGGATGGCCTGGACGTGTTGACGCCCGAACAGGAAGATCGGCGGGGAATGATCCTTCACGCCCTCGGCCGATACACGGATTCCTTCCGGCAACTTGAAATGCTGGCCTGCTACAAACCTGATCAACTCGGCGCCACGCGCCAGTATTTGATCTTCCTGATGTGGGCCGGAAAGTACGACGATCTCGTGCGGTACCTTGATGGACTGGCCGAGACGAATCCAACGGTCTATTGGCAGATACTGCGGTCCTTCGACTCCCTTTCACCCGCCTGGCGCGGTTACGATAGCAACCTGAAACTGATCATTCAGGCGATTATGCGCGACATCATCCGCCCCCGCCTCGACAAACCGGAACCTCCCGCACCCGCCCGCCCCTAGCACCCTGTTGAAAAAGCCAAACTAGGCTGAAAACGGCTCGGCGAGACGCCTCGCCCTACCAAAATGCCAATGTTTTCCGAGGGTAGGGCGAACCGTCTCGGTGAGCCGCCGGTTTTTCAACAAGCTGCGAGTCCTTATTCCTTGTCGTCCCGCTTGGGTTCGCCACGCCTTGTGTCACCCTGCCTTGGCGCCATACGCTTCTGCCCATTGGCCTGACCCATCACCTCAAAGAGCGTCATGGTCTTTCGGTCGTAATAGTACATCTTTTCAGGCTTCAGCGAGAACTTGGCGGCCAGAAGCCCTAACTGACGCTTCAAAGCTGACTCCTGCTCCACCAGGATCTCCTGCAGAACAATCATTTGTTCAACCACCGTTGCGGCATCACGCTTCATGCGGAGCAACTTTTCCTCCTGGGCTTTATCGGCAAGTTTCCGCTGGAAAGGAGCTTTCGCAACTGCGTCCACAGTCCCGTTGGTGGCGGCCCGGGTCTCGACAATCGTCATGGTATCGGACTGGTAAGTCCACTTCATCTCCGGCGCAATTCCAAATTCCTGGTTAAGCGCCTCCCGCACCGACCGCTGTAAACCACTTCGGGACTGCAGTAGACGACGCAACACACCTACATTCTCCTCCAGTGCTTTGCGCCCGGAGAGCATTCCCAGCAATTCCTGCTCGGTCTTCTTGTCCGGCACGTTCAGCACGTACTTCTGCTGCGGACGCGGCGCACTGTTTGCTTTCGGCGCCGCTTCGGGTTCGCGACTGAACCATCCGGCGTTCGCCACCGCGCCCGCTGCCAAATACACACAAACACCCGCCCACATCACTTGTTTGATAACCTTCATGCTTGTCTCCTATCTTTATGCTGGAAGTTTCGTATCAGCAGGCCGGGACTGTGTCACGGCGCGTCTGCCCTTTGGCCTGCCCTGCCACCCAAAAAAGAAAGGCCCACCTTTCGGCGGGCCTTTCACTATCGCTACCTTCATCATTACGGAGCGTTCGGATCGCTCGACAGCCAAGGATCGATGTCAATCGACCCTGAGAACTGCCACCACTGCGGGCTCGTGGTGCCCCACCAGTTATTCTCCGCCTTCACGTCCCCATCACCCCAGTTGGCCACATCGTAACTGCCATTCCCGTAGATGGAGTTGTCGCCGCCAATGAACCCGTCAATGCCCAGGATGAGCATCGTGGAACCATTCCAAGTCTCGGCGTCCAGCGACACACCTTCGTCGCCATTGTCAGTGATCACGCTGTCCTGCATCAGGAGTCCGGCGACCCCTTCATCGGCATACAGATCGATGTTAAGACCGTCGTTTCCGTTCCCGCTGGCCGTAACACCACTAATCATCAGGCCGGCATTCTGATCATACCCATAGGCAAGGGCGCCTGCGCCATAGATGCCATCCCCATCGTTGTCATTGACCGTCACATCCGTCAAGGTCACCGACGCCGTACCATAGTTATCCGCCCAGGCGGCATAACCCCAATCGAAGCAGATGCCGTCTCCATCCCAGTTCCAAGAGGCGCTGGAGTCGCTGATATTCACGGTGGCGTAACCATTCTCAACATACGCACCCGTATTCTCGAAGTAGATGCCCGCATACGAGTTGTTGTCAGCATCAATGTTCGACATGTAGAGGCCAGCGTAGCCGTAGGAAGAACCATACCCGTCGGAAACGATGGCCCCATACCCGTCCACATAGATCCCATCACCGTCGTTGCCCCACACCGAAACGTCGTTTAGGGTCGCCGTCGCATACCCGCCGTCGGTGCGAGCGATCGCCGCCGGCATCCAGGAGTAGGAAGAGTAGCTCTCGTTGATGTACGGACCATAGCCATTGTCCCAGTGGTAATTGCGGTTGTAGGTGGAATCCCAGCCGCTCACGAACGCGATTCCAGAGTTGCCGTTCATGTCGGCATACACGCCGTTCATCGAGAACGACGCATCTCCATTGGC
>JBIJCW010000218.1:0-3546 GCA_044344495.1 Kiritimatiellia bacterium
AGGAATACGTTGATGCTCAAGTAGTTGCGACTTTTCAACCTGCAGCATTTCCCGTTGAATATAGCCTGCGTACTTCGTCTCGATCTCCACCTGCTCCACCGCCTTCGGATCCATGACGATTCGCTCCGGAAGATCAGCGTATGACACACCCGTTCGCCGAAGCAGTTGAGACAAACTACCGTCCCGACAATAGGTTTTGCCAAGTCGTTCCAACTCTGCCTTGATGTCAACGGCAAGTCGCTCAACACGATCCGTGACGTAACAAGGGTGAATGCCAATCGCTTTGGCAAAGGGGAGCATTCTGAATATCGCATTATCCTGACGGAGCAAAAGACGATGCTCCGCACGCGACGTGAACATGCGATACGGCTCATTAGTACCCTTGGTCACAAGATCATCAATCATCACACCAATATAGGCGTCACCACGGCCAAGGACTAGCGGGACAAGGCCTCTGATCTTCTGAACGGCATTGACACCGGCCATGAACCCCTGCCCAGCCGCCTCTTCATAACCTGTGGTACCGTTGATTTGGCCTGCAAAATACAGATTCTCAACCAATTTCGACTCCAGCGTATGGAAAAGCTGGGTTGGATCCGAGAAATCATACTCAATGGCATAGGCCCACTGACTGAATACAGCTCGCTCGAGCCCGGGGATAGACCGAATCATTCCTACCTGGACATCCTCCGGAAGACTATTCGAGGTTCCGTTCGGATAGATATCCGGATGATCGCGCCCCTCAGGCTCCAGAAAAACATGATGACTCTCCTTGTCCGCAAACTTGACGATCTTATCCTCAATCGACGGGCAATAGCGAACGCCAGTACCAGTGATACTACCCCCATACATTGCACTCTTCGAGAGGTTGTCGCGAATGATCTGGTGCGTTTCCTGAGTGGTATGCGTGATGTGGCAAGGAAGCTGGTCAGATCCCGGCGCCCACGGACGCAGGATCGACTGTTCCACGTGGAACACCGCTTTGTCACTGGCAGACTGCCGATTGAATCCAAGACCGGAGAGCCGCATTTCTTTACCGACATTTTCTTTCAGATGCCTGGCGTAGCCTGTAGCCTGCAACCCATGGTCCGTGTCTTTCGATCCATCGCCGTTCTCCTGTTCCACGTGGAACATTCGATCTTCGCGAGCAGCGTCGGAGAAGAAAGGTGCAGGCACTTCACCTGGTTGAGCCGTCAGAGTATCCCAGTTAATGCTATCCTTCCTGATTCTTGGGGGGGTCCCAGTTTTGAGTCGCTCCATCCCGAAGCCAAGGCTTTGGAGGTGTAGACTGAGGGACACAGAGGCTGGTTCACCGTTACGCCCGCCCGGGTAACTCCTCTTTCCGACATGGATTGTTCCACGTAGAAAAGTTCCCGTCGTGATAACCACCGATTTGCCTTTGAGTTCAGACCCATCGCCAAGAATGACTCCCCTGAGGTTTCCGTTCTGAATTGCCAGGTGTGTGACGGTCGACTCAACCAGAGTTAGATTGGCCGTACACTGAACCACCGCCAGCATCCGCCGGGAGTAGGCGTCCTTGTCGCATTGAACACGAAATGCTTGTACGGCTGGACCCTTCTTGGTGTTGAGCGTACGGAACTGGATCCCTGTGTAGTCGGTGTTTCTCGGCATTTCACCGCCAAGGGCATCCAACTCGCAGACGATATGGGACTTGGCGATTCCTCCGACCGCCGGGTTGCAGGACATGCGCGCCACAGCCGTTCGCTCCATTGTGATCAGCGCAGTATTGGCCCCCATGCGTGCCGCTGCCAATGCCGCTTCACAGCCGGCATGACCAGCCCCAACCACTATGACATCGTAAGTCATTTCCCAATACAAAACCGTGAGAAAATATTGTTCAGCAATTCGTCATGATAGATACGCCCGGTGGATTCTCCAAGGGTTTCCAAGGCCGAGCGCAACCGCGAGGCAGACAGTGTCGGATCAGGATCGTCACGGTTGATGAGCAAAATGGCCTCAGTGATATCCTTTAGCGTCATCACCAGAATGCTGCGATGACGCTCGGAAATGGCGGCCTGTTGCAGTCCAGCATGACCGCCACCAAGAATTTCTCCGATCATCGCAAGTATGCTATCCACTCCATCGCCATTCAAGAGGGAACAGACAATGCAGTTCGATTTGGTCATATATGACTTATTCGACGCATTTACTCCAAGGTCTGACTTGTTGGCGACCAGGACGGTTCGGGCCGCCACCTTGTCTTTCAAGTGCTCCTGATCACTTCCATCAATCGGTTGCGACCCATCGATCACGTAGACAAGAATGTCTGCGTTCTGGACATACTTTCTAGCCCGGCGTATCCCTTCACCCTCAATCTCGCAGTCCGTGCTACGCAATCCGGCTGTATCAACGATCCTGACCGGATACCCATTTATGACCATTTGTTCTTCAATAATGTCACGTGTCGTGCCAGGCATGCGATTTACTATCGCCCGATCTACGCCAAGCATGCGATTGAGCAGTGTAGATTTCCCTACGTTCGGCTTTCCGCCTATGACAATCAGCACACCTTCGCGCAGTCGATGCCCTTCACTCCATGTGGCAAGAAGCTGCTTCAAGTCCGACTCAACAGCCTTGATTCTGACCATGACGGACTGCATCAGGGCAGGGGGCAGTTCATCCTCGGAGAAGTCCAATGTTGTTTCGATATCGGCGGCCACATTGAGCAGTGCCTCATAGATGGAGTCAAACGTCTGACTCAATTTCCCCTCCATTTGCTCAAGCGCGGAACTTGCGGCTCGCTCAGATTGCGCCCGAATCAAGTCAAGGACGGCCTCCGCCTGCAACAGGTCAATCCGCCCATTCAGGAAGGCGCGCTTGGTGAATTCGCCAGGCTCGGCGATACGGGCGCCGGCATCAAGAACCGCCCGCAGGATGCGTTGAGCGGCGGCGGTGCCGCCGTGTCCCTGGATTTCAATGGAGTCCTCACGCGTGTAACTATGCGGCGCTCGGTAGATCAAGAGGATCACCTCGTCGACCGTGTGCTCCTGTGTGACGATGCGGCCATGCAGGAAAGTGCCAGCGGCACGTTGCGAGGGTGGGGCGCCCTGACCACGGAAAAGGTGGTCGGCAATCGTCATGCTTTCCGGCCCGGAAAGCCGCACGATGGCGATGGCGCCTTCGCCCGGCGCGGTCGCGATGGCGGCAATAGTGTCGTTGTCGGCATTCATCAGCGCGCGGATTATCCCAAAAACCTGCAACAAGTCCATGCCAGCGTTGCAGCTCTGAGGGCAAGAGGCACATCTCCGAGTTTTGGCAAGATGACATCCGCCGCCCACCAGGCTTGCCCCGGTGGAGGCAAACGTTGAATGTCCGCGGCGAGCCAGCCCATCGTCCCAACTTTATTCACCCATGTAACATCTCGTCGGGTAGGGCATCGTCCGTCCATTGGTGATGTCGGACTTGCCCGCTCTCTTGGGCTGATAGGGACCCGTCGTGCAACCTTTTAGGTTAGCGCACTCATACGGTTCTCAAGCTTTGGCATGCTGCAGGACGTCACGGCGTGACGCGAAACGCCACCGGCAG
>JBIJCW010000219.1:0-3531 GCA_044344495.1 Kiritimatiellia bacterium
TGCATGAGCGCATCAAGGCGGGGGCGGGTGGGTCCATCTCCGCCTTTGAGGCCGTGTATGTGCCGGCGGACGATTTGACGGACCCCGCGGTGGTGGCCATTTTCAGTTACCTGGATTCCGTGCTGGTGCTGTCCCGTGACCGCGCCCAGTTGGGATTGTATCCCGCGATTGATCCCCTGGCGTCCTCCTCGTCGAACCTGGATTCGACGATTGTGGGCCAGAAGCATTTCGGTGTGGCCCAGGAAGTCATCCGCATCCTGACCAAGTATGACGAACTGCGCCGGATTGTGGCGGTGATCGGCATCGATGAGCTTTCGCGTGCCGACCGGTTGTTGTACGAGCGCGCGCGAAAACTCCAGAACTACATGACCCAGCCCTGCTTCGTGGCGGAATCGTATACGGGCCGGAAGGGCCAGTATGTGCCGACCGAGGTGACCATCACCGACTGTTCCCGCATCATCGAAGGCACCTACGATGGCATTGATGAGCAGGAGTTCTACATGATCGGCCGGCTGCCGCCGCCGTAAAGGGGGGTGCGATGGCTTCACAACTTGGCGACATGCTGATTGACGGGAAGCTGTTGACGCCGGCGTCCTTTGACCGGGCCGTCAAACTTTCGCGGGAACGCAATGAATCGCTGGTCAGGACGCTGATCCGGGAGCGCATGGTGCCCGAGGACCGGTTGCTGCAGGTGGTGGCCGCCCAGCAGGGGATTGCCTTTGTGGCGTTGCAGGAGGTGAGGCCGGAGCCGGCCGCCGTGGCCAGCTTGTCGGCGCGTTTTGTTTCCCACTACCGGGTCATGCCCATCCGGCTGGCGTCCGGGGTTCTCACGCTGGCTGTCGCCAACCCCTTCGACATGGCGGCGGTTGAGGATATTGAGAGCAGCATGGGGTTGCGGGTGGAGCGTGTGCTGGCCTGCGAGGCTGATGTGCTGGAAGCGGTCCGGATTCACTACGGCGTGGGCGCCGAGACGGTGGAGCGGATTCTGGCGGATCAGCCGGACTCCCGTGATGCGCTGCCGGCGCTTGAGTCGCATGACCTGGAGAACAAGGCGGAAGATGCCTCGGTCATCAAGTTGGTCAACCAGTTGATGCATCAGGCCATCAGCGACAGGGCCACGGATATCCATTTCGAAATCTACCGGGATGACATTGTGTTGCGCCGCCGGATTGACGGCGTCCTGTATGATACGCCGGTGTCCCGTCAGATGGCCGGTCTTTACCCGGCGATTGTCTCGCGGATCAAACTCATGGCGGGGCTGAACATCGTTGAGCGGCGGATGCCGCAGGATGGGCGGGCGCGGGTTAACATCGGGCGGGAACAGTTTGATCTGCGTGTTTCCGTGGTGCCGGGGATCCATGGCGAGAATGTGGTCATCCGCATCCTGCCCACGGTGATGTTGTTCAGTCTGGAACAGTTGGGGCTGTCGCCGCGGCCGCTGGAGATCCTGATTGATTTGATCCGCCTGCCGCATGGGATCGTGTTTGTCACCGGGCCGACCGGCAGTGGCAAGAGCACGACCCTGTATGCCTGTTTGAGCCGGCTCAATACCCGGGACCGGAAGATCATCACCATCGAGGATCCGGTGGAGTACGAACTCAAGGGGATTCTGCAGACGCAGATCAATTCCCGGATCGACCTCACGTTCGCCCGGGCGTTGCGAAGCATGTTGCGCCATGATCCCGACATCATGATGGTCGGCGAAGTCCGGGATCCCGAAACCGCCGAGATCACCTTCCAGACGGCCTTGACCGGGCACCTGGTGTTCAGCACGTTGCACACCAATGATGCGGCCAGTGCGGCCATCCGGTTGCTGGATATGGGGGTGGATCCCTACCTGATCACCTCCACGGTCCGGGCCTTCATGGCACAACGGCTCGTCCGGATGGTCTGCGAGAAGTGCCGGGAGTGGATGGAGCATCAGGGGCGGCGCTGCAGCCGTGGCAAGGGGTGCCGTCACTGCAACAACACCGGGTACCGGGGCCGGGTGGCCATTTGCGAGATATTGACCCTGACCCCGGCGATCCAGGACCTCATTATCCGGCGTGCATCGGCGACGGAAATCCGCGCGCAGGCGATTGCTGATGGGATGAAGCCGCTGGCCGGTGATGGATGGGACAAGATTGCCCAGGGGGTGACGACGGTGGAAGAAGTGGAGCGGGTCACCTTTGACACGCTGGCGAAGGTGGAAACGTGAGAGTGAAGAGGCCGATCACAGATCGGTGCTACATAATCAGGCGGGCAAAAGAGAATGCGGGCCGATCACAGATCGGTGCTACAGCGTAGCGGCAGGTTTGAATGAACGCGGAAATTAACACGTGACAGTATTCGCCTATAAAGCCAAGCAAGGGCCCGTCAAGACCGTCGAAGGGCGGCTTGTGGCGGATAGCCGTTCGGCGGCGGCGGCCAAGTTGGAGGCCATGGGTTGCATTCCGGTTTGGGTGGAGGAGTCGGATGAACTCCCCGCCGATCAGGCACCCGAGCCGCGGCGGATCCGGGTGGCGCCGGGCGATGTAACGGTGTTTACGCGGCAGTTGGGGGGATTGTTGCGGGCGGGGGTGCCGATACTCCGGGCCTTATCCACCATTCAGGAACAGACGGAGAATACGGTTTTCCAAACGGTGATCGGAGATATCGTCGGTGGCGTACGGGATGGCAAGATGTTTTCGGAGTCGTTGGTCCGCTATCCACGCCTGTTTCCCGAGTTGTACGTGAACATGGTCCGCTCGGGCGAGTCGGCCGGTGTGCTGGATGAAGTGTTGATGCGGCTCGCGGAAGCCCGTGAGACTGACGACGAGTTGCGCGGGAAGGTCTTGTCCGCGCTGGCGTATCCGGCGTTTGTGCTGGCGGTTGGATTCGCCAGCGTGTTCATCATCCTCACCTTCTTCCTGCCGAAGATTATGGGGCTTTTCCAGGGGATGGGACGTGTCCTGCCGTTGCCGACGCGGATTGTCATGGCGGTCAGCGGTTTCTTTGCCGACTACTGGGGCTGGATGGTGGCCCTTGGCGGTCTGGCGGTGATCGCGTTTGGGCGGTTCCTGCGGACAAAACGCGGGCGACTGGTGGTGGACGGGTGGGTTCTGCGGTTGCCCCTGTTGGGGAAGTTTGCCCGGGACACGGATATCGTGAGGTTTGCGAGGACGCTGGCGTTGCTGGTGCGGGCCGGTATTCCGGTGGAGCGGGCGTTGACGCTGGGGGGGCATACCCTGATGAACCGCAGGTTGCGGACGGGGGTGCTGACGGTGGCGGAGGAGACGGTGCGACAGGGTGCCACGGTTGCCAGCGGGCTCAGGAAATGCCCGGAGATGCCAGCGTTTGTGACCAGTATGGTGGCGGTGGGTGAAGAGAGCGGCCGCTTGGATGAGGTGCTTCTCGAGGTGGCGTCATTTTATCAGCGGGAGTTGGACCGGGGCTTGAAGTTGATCACGACGTTGCTGGAGCCGGTCCTGATCCTGCTGGTGGGGATTGCGGTTGGGTTCATTATTTTCGCCATGTTGCTGCCGATTTTCCAGATGGGGCAGGGGTTGAGGT
>JBIJCW010000221.1:0-3476 GCA_044344495.1 Kiritimatiellia bacterium
CTGGTCAGCGGTGTGATGGATGGGGCGGCAGCATGGCACCAGGAGACGAGGAGTGCCATGGCGCAGGAGAGTAGGCAGAGGAGGGTCTTCATTGTGCAGCCAGTATTCTCTTTGATCGGCCGCCGCTTGCCAGCGGCGGCTACAGTGTGTCTCAGTGCAGTTCAGTGGATGGGTGGCTCATTCCGCCCATCTGGTCCTTCAGGTATGAATGTTCCATCAACAGTTTCATCAGCGATTTCATAAACTCCTGTTTCCATGCCGGCATGGTCGGAAGTTGCTTCATTTTGTTCATGTAAAAATCTCGAAACCCCCGGAAGAGATGCCCGTGAACCTCCGCCAACGTCATCGTGTCCGGTTTGATGATCGGTTCGACCAAATTATACTTCCGGTAGTCCCAAACTGCAATGTGGTCCTTCACGTCATTATAGAGGTCGGCGTAGGGCCAGGGGGTGATGGCGAGGAAGAACGCCATGTCGGGGTCGTAGAATTTGGCCAGTTCGATGGTGCGGTCGATACTCGCCGGGGTGTCGGCGGGCATTCCTATAACGAAGGAGGTCTCCGAGATGATGTCGTGCTGGTTGAGGAGTTCAATGGCGCGTTTGTTTTGCTCGACCTTGACGTCTTTCTTGAAGAGATCCAGGGTGGCCTGGTCGACCGATTCAACGCCGACATAGATATGTTCGATGCCGGCCTGCCGGTAGCGGGGCAGGAGGCTGGCATCGCGCAGAATGTCGTCTACCCTTGTTTCCAGCAACAGGGCGATGCCGAGGTCGCGCTCGATCAGAAGGTCCAGGATCCGTGCCCAGCGTGAGGCATCGAGCGTGGGAATTTCGTCGGCGATCATGGCGACGTCGACCCCGTGGCGGCGACGCAGCATCTCCAGTTCGTTTACAAACTGTTCGGGCGAAACCGCGCGCCACGACTCCTCCCAGAAGAGGCGCTGGGAGCAAAACGAGCAGTGTTGTTTGCATCCGCGTGAGGACGAGACCACGGCGAGGGTTGATCCGGGTTTTGGGCGATAGCTGTATTCCTTCCAGGGGACCAGGTCCCAGGCAGGAGCGACTGAATCCAGGTCGGGGATGAACGGGCGGCAGGGTGTCGCCACGATGGAGTTTCCCTCCCGGAAGGCGATTCCCCGGACCTTTCGAAGGCTGGATCCGGTTTTCCAGGCGTCCATCAGTTCCACCGAGGTAATCTCGCCTTCGCCCCGGACGATGACGTCGATCTCGGGGTGTTCCCGGAGGATTTCCTCATACATGAAAGTGGGGTGGGTGTTGCCGAGGACGGTGAGGGTATCCGGATATTCCTCCTTGGCGACGCGGCAGACTTCCATGCCGTCCATGACCGTGGCGGTGATGCAGGAGACAAAGACGGCGTCCGGGCGTTCCCGTCGGATGGTTTGCCGGACCTGTTCCAGGGTATGGAAACGGGTCATGGCGTCATAGAGTGCCGCGCCATAGCCGGCGCGTTGCAGAGCGCCAGCCACATAGAGGAGGCCCAGCGGCAGCCACGAACCAGCGGACTCCACGACGCCGGAGTGGTAGGGCGGCGTGACGAGCATGATTTCTGGATGTTTTCGGCTCATTATTGGAAATAGGCTGAGTGCATGGATGGGAACACAAACGGGAAGATCAGGATTGTCAGGACGGAGAGGATGAAGCAGGCCAGGGTGCCCCAGGCGGTTGCCCGAGCCGATATGCGGAAGAACACCATGATGTGAAGGAGGGTGGCGTAGGCCAGCCAGGTGACGAGTGACCACGTCTCGATCGGGTCCCAGCCCCAGTAGCGGCCCCAGGATTGGTGGGCCCAGATGGCGCCAGCGCCGATGGTGGTGGTCCAGAAGATGAAGCCGAAGCCGATGAAGCGGATGGTGTAGGCTTCAAGCGCGTCGGGTGTGGGAAGGCGGTTAAGCCAGGGAGTGGAGGCACCGGCGAGTTTGCGGAGAAGGCAGATGGCGGTGGCGGCGGAGAGGAGGAAGGCGCCGACGGCGAGTTTGTTGAAGAGGACGTGGAAGACGAGCCACATGGAGCGTAGGGTGGGGGGGAGGTTCCGCGCCTCAGGATTCGTGAACAGTCCCAGACCCACCATCAGGATGGCGGCCGGCATGACCACCAGGGCGGCGGCGGACCAGGCCGGGCGACGCCAGATGAAGAGGAGGAGCATGGCAATGGCGATCCAGGCGTTGGAGGAGAGGACCTCATACTTAAGCATGTAGGGGCCGTGCCCGACAATGATGTAACGGACGACGAGTGCGGCAGAGTGGGGGAGGAGTCCGAGGGCGGTGATCCAGCATGCACGGCGGGTGCGGTCGGGGTGCGCGAAGAGGATGGCGTTGGCGAAGGTGATGACCGCCAGGATGTAGAGGCCGACGCCGGTCCAGTGAAGAGCGGTTTCAAGGGTGAAGGGATTCATGGTTTTTCCGGGTTACGCGACTCCTGCCAGGTCATCTGTTTGCGGCCGATCCTGGGTGGGGAGGCGAATTGGATTTCATCCACTACCCAGATCCGGTTGGTCTGAGTGAACACGTAAAGCATATCGTACGAATCCGAGGACTCCTCGCCGACCTGTTCGCCGGTGCCGATTTTGCGGTCACGATAACGCCAGTGTTCCTTCGTTTTAACCCGCAGTTTGTCGCCTTTCTGCTCAGTCGCGATGAGGGTAAGAGACACCATTTCGGAGTCGAGGGTGAGTCCCAGGTCTGAGCGAACGCCGATGAGGCCGGTGAGTTTTTTACCTTCGTTCGGAGAGACGACCGGTTCGATCAGATGCGGATCGCCGCGGCGGTAGGCCTCGGCAACGATGGTGTTGTAGTGCACGACGAGTTGGCGGGCGTCCTCGGTTGATGAGCGGTTACAACTGGCGAGAAGGATGGTCGCCAGAAAGAGGGGTGCAGACGCGACGAAGCGCAACCCTTGAGGGGGACTGCGTACGAAGAGCAGGGTGCAACCGAGCAGGATGAGGGCGAACCCGAGGTAGGCGAGCCAGGGCGAGTGGTCGTGACTGCCGCGGAGGCGCGCCCAGAGGGGGATGCCGCGCAAGGTCAGCGTTTCGCCACCGTGGAGGGAGAGGGTTTGGCCGGGGCGGAGTTCACCGGAGAAGAGGAGGCCGTTATTCCGCATGACGCGAATTTCGACGAGGTCGGGGCGGTTGGGGGTGGCGCGCAGATGTGCCGTCAGGCCATCTGGGCCCGTTGCGGTTGCCGTGCGGGTTTCCGGATCGAGCAATACGGCCGACTTCCGCGGCGGATGCCACTCGAGGAGGGCGGCGGGACCGAACGCCTGGTCAAGGAAGATGCGCCCGCCCGGGAGGATCAGGTCGCGATTGACGGCCACGGTTCCGGCCGAGAGGGTGGCCGTGAGATCGCGAAGGCGGCCGTCGGGGTAGCGGCTTCCATGGAGTGCCTCCAGGGTGATGGGTTGGGTCAGGTGGAAGGGGGTGGCCAGCAGGCCGGGAGATTGATGGTTCCAGGCGGTTGG
>JBIJCW010000220.1:0-3476 GCA_044344495.1 Kiritimatiellia bacterium
AGTGGACCGCACTGACTGAAGAGGGACGCGGGGTGGCCGTGCTGAACGACAGCAAGTACGGCATCAGTGTCGAAGGCAACAGCATCAACTTGACCCTGCTGCGCGCCCCGCTGGCGCCGGACATGACAGCGGACCTGGGTGTGCAGGAGTTCGCCTATGCGTTCCAGTGCTGGAACAACGCCGCTTTTCGCGACGCCGGCATTGTGCAGAGCGGTTACGACTTCAACGTGCCGGTCACGGTTCAGCCGGGCGACGCCGGCACGGCCAGTCTCTTCGCGGTAGACGCGCCGAACGTGATCATCGAGACGGTCAAACCGGCCGAGGATGGTTCCGGCGATGTGATCGTGCGCCTCTATGAAGCCATGCGCACCGCCACGACCTGCACGCTCACCTGTGCGCTGCCGGCCAAGCGGGTCACGGTGGTCAACATGCTGGAGGAGCAGCAAAGCGTCGCCAAACTCAAGGATGGCCAAGTCGCACTCGACCTGCGTCCCTTCGAGATCCGCACGCTGCGCTTCAGCCGCGGATAGGGCGAGAGGGGGTGAAAGTAGGAAGGACCGATCGCCAGAGCATTCGCAAGAAGGGCTGCTGGCCTACATTCTATCGGAATCGGATCCCGAACTGGCGATGAAATACCTATGAAGATGGCCGCCGCCAGCGGCAGCGGGATGAATACATGTAGGCCCGAGCCGTTTTTCGGTTATGGATCGAGGTTTCGAGCGGATTGATTAATAGATACATAAGGAGCCATGAGCGACACCCAGAATCACGAGGAATTCGAGAGGCTGTTCCTGCCGGCGCAGACGAGGTTGCGGGGTTACCTGCTTGCGGCCACCGGTGACGAGACGGTCGCGGATGACCTGTTCCAGAACGTCGCCGTGGTCTTGTGGCGGAAGTTCGGCGAATATGACCGCTTTCGCAGTTTCACCGCCTGGGCCACTGGCATTGCCCGTCTGGAGGTTCTCAAACGACGCCAGACGCTGGCGCGCTCCCGGCTGGTCTTCTCCGAGGCGGCGGTCGCGGCGCTGGCCGAAGCCGCGACGGAAGTCGCCGAGGACGAGGATGCCCGTCTCGTCCATCTCCGGTCCTGCCTCGGCAAGCTTCCGGCCCGCGGGCGAAACGCCCTCGACCTGAGGTTCATTGATGAACTGTCGCTTGTCGAAATCGGAGACCGGCTCCATCAAAGCACGGAGGCGGTAGGGATGATGCTAATGAGGACTCGCCGGTGGTTGCGCGATTGTATGGCGCGGGAGATGGTGAAGGAAGGGAGGACGATGACATGAAACGCGAAGACCTCGAATGGCTCGTGGTGCGCTACCTCAATGGGGTCGCCACTTCCGCGGAGATGGAACGACTGGATGAACAGGTGCGGTCGAGCCCCGCCGCAGCCCAGGAACTGGTGCGGACGGCGACCTTGGACACGGCCCTGCGTTTCATGGTCAAAGAAGCCGCGGCGGCTGTTGAATTCATGGTTCAGGGTACGGTCGTAACGGTCCAGGGCTCTGTTGTCCACGCCGACAGGGGTCTGACATTGAATGTGGGGGACGTTCTCGCTCCCGGAGATCGCGTGACAACAGGGCCCGACGGGTATCTGAAGTACACCTACCTGGACGGATCGGTGATAGGGTGCGGTCCGAACAGCACATTCTCCCTGATTCGCAAGGCGCGGTCGGTGGCTAAGGTGGTTCGGCTTTGGGAGGGTCTGCTCGACGCGACGATTCGGCGCCAGCCGGCCGACGCCCTCATGACGTTCGTAACGCCCCACAGCGCGGCCACGGTTATGGGCACCATTTTGCGCGTGAACGCCACCCCGCAGGATTCGGAGGTTGGTGTCTATTCCGGTCAAGTCGAAGTGAGCTCAAAGGAGAAGCGTGTCATGGTCAACACAGGCGAAGTGGCGGTGGCGGGCGAGGGGGAACTCAGCAAGCACGAGGAGCCGGACTATCTTCCCGAGGTTGACAACGACGCCTACGAGGACGGCGCCATCCTGTTTCAGGATTCGTTCGAACGGGGCCTGCAACACTGGGTTCTGTGTACCAAGAAGGGCGAAGGCGATCGACAGCGGATGTCGGATGAGGCTGGCTGCCCCGACATCCGAACCGTGGAAATCCGGCGGGATGGGCGTTTCAAGCGGGTGGCGGTGCTAACCGGAAGCGAGCCGGCCGGGCACCGCGTCGCGATCTGTACAAAACCGATCGAATGGTCCGGCCGGGAGAGCATGGCTTTTAGCCTGGCGTACGAGTACACCTATGAGGGCGAACCCCGGCTGGCCATGGACGGCATCAACATTGACGTGAACTGGAAAAACAACTTTCCGCCCTTCTTCAACGGCACCTTCACGCAGAGAGCCAGGCCGGCCGGCGAATGGAACCAGGTGGAATGGGTGTGCGTGCCGAGGACGGACCGGCGCGGTCGTCCGGTTCTCGACTCGCGCCTGTTCCTCAACGGTGAGTTCCTGGCCCGGCGCTGGGAGTACGGCTGGTGGGACCGGACAGGGGCGCGCGTCGGGCTGATCCTGGAGGTCCCCGAAGGCACCCTCCTTTTCGACAACGTGGTGATCCGGGAGATGAAGAAACGAAAGTAGGCGGGCGGTCTCCTATCCGCCTCTCGGGGGAGGATCCCGCGATGCAACGGCGATCAGCTCGCCGGGGATCGGCCCGGCGGATTGGACCGGTAGTGCCGGGACTGATGGGGAACGCGGCAGGGTCACGTCTTCACAATCAACAAAGTCGTTGATGTTCGATTGTGAGGTTGGTGGAAGATGAGGCATGAGTAGACCGCTTCGATATGATTGTGCCGATGGGTGGTATCACGTGACGTCGCGAGGGATCGATCGACGAGCGATCTTTACGGAGGTACGCGATCAGCAGCATTTTCTTGAATTGCTTGAGGAAATGGTGGAGCGGTTTCGGGTGAAGGTTCATGCCTATGTTCTGATGGGGAATCATTACCATCTGATTTTGCAGACGCCGGAGGCAAATTTAAGCCGAGCCGTCCAGTGGCTGAATGTGAGTTATGTGGCCTGGTTCAATCGGAAACACGACCGAGTGGGGCCCTTGATGCAGGGGCGGTTCAAGGCGCTGGTGGTGGAGGATGGCGCGTGGGCCTACGAACTAAGCTTGTATGTGCATTTGAATCCGGTGATGAGGAGGGCGCTGGGATTGGACAAGAGAGCCAAGCGCGCCGAGGGGCAGGGGATGAGGACGCCGAGCTGTGAAGAGGTTGCCCGACGACTTAAGGAACTGCGTCAATACCGATGGAACTCATACCGCGCGTATGCGGGGTATGGGCCGGTGCCGGAGTGGCTGACCACCCGTGAGATTCTAGGACGTGCTGCGAAGGACAAGTTGCGGCAGGTTGAAAAGTACCGGGCTGAAGTGAGGGCGAGATTATCGAAGGGGACAGATCCCGGGAAATCGGAAGAGTTACGGGATGCGTTCGCCTTGGGTAGTGAAACATTTCGGGCACAGGTGAGA
>JBIJCW010000122.1:0-6882 GCA_044344495.1 Kiritimatiellia bacterium
TCGGAACTCAGGAAGAAAGCCCAGCCGAACGCCGACCACCGGCGCGGCGTCATCCACGTTGAACCGTGACCTGGGTCGTCCGCTTCCGCGCCATCTGACCGTAGATGGTCACAATGCCCCAGCGAACACCCCGATGCAGGAGTGCCTGCAATGAATACCGCCCCGCATCCGTCATCGCCGCCTGCAACTCCTCCTCGAACTGCCGCACGAAACCCCGTCCGCTGAGCGAACCGGGATGCCAGCGGAACGCCGCCAGCGCCGGACCCGGCACATGCACCGCACCGCCCTGCCGCCAGAGCCGCAGAATAAAATCGTAATCCCACGCACACGACCAATCCTCGCGCAGGGGCCCCGCCGCCAGATAGGCCGACCGGCGGAAAAACATCGCCGGCTGCGAAATGTAATTGATCGACTGGATGACAAAGCGGGACGAGACCGGAAAGAACATCTCCTTGAACCGCGTGATCCCGCGCCGGATCTCCACACCCTCCTCATTGAGGATCGGACAATGTCCGAAGCAAAGCGCCTTCCCGGGATGCGCCTGCATCGTCTCTGCCACACGACGAAGGGCGCCGGGTTGGTACAGGTCATCGGCATTCAGCCACGCCACCACCTCGCCTGTCGCCAGCCGCAACCCCTTGTTGATCGCCGATGCCGGCCCGTCGTCCGGCTCACAGATCAGGTTCGCCAAGCCGCTCCGGAACCGTTCCAGAATGGCCCCCGACCCATCGGTGCTGCCCCCATCCACCACGATATGCTCGACCTCCACGCCAGGCCCCGCCTGCTCCTGAACACTCCGGAGGGACGACTCCAGGAACCGGGCCCCGTTAAAATTAGGCGTAATCACCGAAATCTTCATCGCATGGTTTCCCATCACATCAGCCGCCCACCGCCCTCACCCATCACATCAACCGCCCACCGGGCTCGCCCCGGTGGAGGCAAACGTTGAAATCTTCATCGCATGGTTTCCCATTGGAGGGCGGAGCTCCGCGACGCCTCCCCGCGACACGCAATTGACGCCGCCATCCCGCTTTGATATAAGCCATACCGTTTCCCTCGATGCGGGTGTTGCTTAGTGGTAAAGCGTCAGCCTTCCAAGCTGATGACACGGGTTCGATTCCCGTCACCCGCTCCATCCTTCCACCCTCACGTATGCTCAAGATACAACTGGCGGCTGTCCCATAGGTAGATCGCTCCCGACACCACCGTCAACGCTCCCACCATCAGCGACAGGAACATCGCCGTCTTGGCAAAGTAGAGATTGAAGACTTCCATCACGTCCGCATGAACCTCCGGACGCAGGACCAGTGGCAAAACGTCCTCCTGCAAGGCCAACCCGGACATGATGACCACGATCGTCACCGTCTGCCAGATCATCTTGTGCTTGCCCCAACTCCCCGCCGGCAACACCTTGCCCTGCTGCCCCGCCAACAACCGTAACCCGGTGATCATAAACTCACGGCTGATCACCGTAATCACTATCCACACCGGCATGATCTGGTGAATCGAAGCAAAACACACAAACGCCGCCGACACCAGGATCTTGTCCGCCAGCGGATCCATCAACTGGCCAAACGCCGTGATACACCCTCTCCGCCGGGCCAGCATCCCGTCAAGCCAGTCACTCAACCCCGCCAACCCGAACGTCACCAGCGCCAACATCTTCCCAAACGGCAACCCGGTGGTCAGAAACCCCACCATCACAAACGTCAACCCAATCCGGCTGACCGTAATTTTATTCGGCAAATTACTCACATCCTGTTTCCCTTCATCGCCCTCATACTATCCTGCTCCACGAACAATTCCAAGAGTGCAAAGGGGGAATGTTCTTCCCGCCTCCAGCGGAACAAATAGCTCTCTTCTTGGCGTCCTTTGCGACTTTTGTTCAAACCCGCTTTCCTGTGCATGAGAAGACCACTACGGAGTTGCCATGCGCCCTTGTGAAGGGCAAGCGTCCGCTCTTCACACCACCTTCGCCGACAACACCGGTCCGTCAAATCCCGTATATCGGACCCGTACCCATTCACCGGACTTCAACACCTTCCGACCCCCATCCACGGCCACATCGCCATCCACTTCAGGCGCCTGCCCCGCACTGCGAGCGACCGCCACCCCTTTCGCATCCCCGCCCTTCATGGTCAGCACCGTATCCACCGTGCCAACCCTGGCCTCCTGCTTGCGAATCGCAATCTCACTCTGCACCTTCATCAACCTCGTACGCCGCCGCATCGCCACGGCCTGCGGAACCTGCCCCGGCAACTCAACCGCCTCGGTATTCTCCTCCGGCGAAAAGACGAACGCCCCCAGATGATCAAACTCCACCTCACGCACCAGTTCCACCAGATCGTTGAATTGCGCCGCCGTCTCCCCGGGGAACCCCACCAGACAGGTCGTCCGCAACGTCACCCCCGGCAGCATCCGCCGCGCACGGACTGGAAATTCCCGGACTGCGACCGCACCCCCGGCCCGCCGCATGCCCTTCAGAATATCCGGATGCGAATGCTGGATGGGCACATCCAGATACCGGCACACCTGCGGAATCGCGCCCATCGTCTCCAGCAACTCGTCCGTCAGATGCCCGGGATGCCCGTACAACAACCGGATCCAGAACCTGCCACCCAGCCGGCCCAAGGCCCTCAACAGTTTCGGCAAATCCGCCCCATCCGACCGGTCACACCCGTACCGCGTAGTGTCCTGCGAAATCAGATTGAGTTCGCGCACCCCCTGGCCCAACAGTAACTCCGCCTCCCGCACCACATCATCAATCGCCCGGGAACGGAACCGCCCCCGAATGCCCGGAATCGCGCAAAAGGCACAACGGTGATTGCATCCCTCGGCAATCTTGAGATACGAAAATGGACCGCCGGTCAAGACGATCCGGGATGCCCTCGGGTTGAACACCTTCCGGGAAACCCTCGACACCCTCAGGATATCCCGCTCGCCGCACTCCAGCCGCCGGACCACCCTGGCAATTTCCTCAAGTTGATCCAACCCGATGAAGGCGTCCACTTCCGGCATCGAATCCCGCAACTCCTCACGGTAACGCTGGGTCAGGCAACCGGCCACAATCACGGCCTTGCAGGTCCCGGTTTCCTTCAGGGCGCACGCCCTCAGGATGGCCTCAATCGATTCCTTCTTGGCATCACCGATGAAACCACACGTGTTGATCAGAATGATATCGGCCGTTTCAGGCGATGCCGCCAACCGCACCCTTGCATCGCGCAAAACCGTCGCCATATGCTCGGAATCGACAAGGTTCTTGGCGCACCCCAGGCTGATGAATCCCACTGATAACGCCGCGGGAGGGACAACCTCCGTGCCCGCCGATAAGCGCTTCACCGGGCGGATGGACGGACGAACCCGCGGCCCTCCCTCAGGCTCCTCGCGCTGCTTCATGCACTCACGGCTTCCTGGGTTTCAAGTATGGGGCTGGCGGCTCTTCCGCCAGCCGCAGGCGCGGTGCGACCACCTTCGCCGGCATCTTTGAAGGCGCGGAAACAACCCTGTCGATTGAAACCTCCTGCGTGGAAGGCAATTCCCTGGTCAACAGATGAACGGCAAATCCCGCAAGGATGGCAATCACCAGGATGGCCATCCCAATCGCCGCATAACGCCCCAACGGCAACTCCATCCCCCGCCCAAACTCCCGGGCCCGCCTCGGATCCCGCATCACCCCCCGTCCGATTTCACCGCGCGTCGCCCAGGCCGCGGCGATGGATGCCGCCGCCTGACGTCCCGCCGCCGCCACCTCCCGCATCACGCGCCCAACCGCTTCACTCCCCCTGGCCAGCAGGTCGCCGGCGGAAACCGCCGGCCGCACCGGCCTCGGCCGCTCCCGCGACATCGGGGTCGGCCGCGCTTCCGGCTGCGCTGGCGCCACCCCTGACGGCACACCCATGGCATTCAGCGTGGGTCGGATCGCCTGGGAATGCCGGATCAGGTAATCGCGGATCAACGGTGCCGGATCCAATCCCACGCGTTCCGCGTAGAGCTTGATGAAACCCTTGCCATACAGCGGCGCCGCGATACGGCTGAAATCATTGTTCTCGATGGAGTCCACCATGTGAACCTTGATCCGGGTCGCTTCCGCGATGTCGGACTGGGTCAGTTTAAGTTTCTCCCGCGCTGCGCGCAGGGTTCCTCCGGGTGAAAACATATCCGTCATGGGGCCCCCTCTTCAGAATCGGCGGCATTATTTGGCACTTCGCCATCCAAATCAATGAGGATTTCCCGCGGATCAGACCCGCGCGCCGGACCGACAATACCACGCTCCTCCAACACATCCATCACCCGCGCCGCTCGGGTGTACCCGATCCGCAGACGACGCTGCAACGATGAGGTCGACGCCCGCTGGGTCTCCCGGATGATCTGCACCGCCGCCTCCACCAATTCATCATCGTTGTCATCCCCGCCGCCCCCGTTGACCAGCATGTCGTCAAAACTTCCCACCGGCGCACTTCCCGCGGAAACCGTCCCCACCGGCGTCTCCGCAACCGCTTCCGGGGGCGCCACGTTCCGCTTCACCACGCCCGCCTTCTCCGGGGCCGCAGCCTCCGGAATGGCCGCCGGGCATTGCTTCTTGATGAACTCCACAATCTTGCGGATATCATCGTCCGACGTCATGGCCCCCTGGGCCCGGATCAACTTGCTCGCGCCGGGCGGCATGTAAAGCATATCGCCCCGCCCCAGCAATTTCTCCGCCCCGTTGCCGTCGAGAATGGTCTTGCTGTCCACCTTCTGGGCCACCTGGAACGCAATGCGCGCCGGGAAGTTGGCCTTGATGGTCCCGGTAATCACATTGACCGTCGGCCGCTGGGTGGCCAGGATCATATGGATCCCCACCGCCCGCGACATCTGCGCCAGCCGCGCAATGTAACTCTCAATCTCCGCCTGGGCCGTCAGCATCAGGTCTGCCAGTTCGTCAATAATCACCACGATATAACTCAACCGGTCCGGCGGGCGATTGCCTTCGTCGCCGGCGTCACCAAACAGACTCTGCTGCTTCTCGATCTTGCGGGAATTGAAACTCTTGATGTTGCGGACCCCGGCTTTCGCCATGATCTGGTAGCGCCTTTCCATCTCCGAGACCGCCCACCGCAAACCGCCCGCCACTTTCTTGGGGTCCGTGATGATCTGGTTCCGCGCCCCCAGCAAATGCGGCAGATGATTGTAGGCCGAAAATTCCACAATCTTCGGATCAATCAACATCAACTGCAACTGCTCCGGCGTCCGCGACATCAATAACCCCGCCAGGATGGAGTTCATGCAGACCGTCTTCCCCGATCCCGTCGCCCCGGCAATCAACAGGTGCGGCATGGTGGCCAGGTCCGCCACGATGTCTCGCCCGCCAACATCCTTGCCCAGCACAATCGGAATCTCCTGCCGATCCGGCTGCCACGACGCCCCCTCCAGAATCTCGCGCAGGAAGACGGTGCTGGTGGTCGTGTTCGGCACTTCAACACCCACCGTGCCGCGCCCGGGAACCGGCGCCTGCACACGCACACTCTGCGCCTTGAGCGAAAGCGCCAGGTTGTTGCTCAACGCCACAATCTTCTCCAACTTCACCCCGGGCGCCGGCACCAACTCATACCGGGTGACCACCGGCCCGGATTCCACCGCCTTAAGTTCCGTCTTGATCTGGAAATCCTCCAGCGTCTGCACAATCACGCGCGCCGTGATATCCGTATCGCCACGCAACCCGCGCTGCTCAACCGGCGGCACTTCCGTCAGCAGCGAAATCGGCGGCAGTTCATAGGAACCGATCGGCAGCGACACACGCGGAGGAGGACTCGCCGGTTCCACGGCCACCGGCTTTTCCCTGGGTTTGGGAGCCGGCTTCGGCGGCGGCACAGCCTTCGGCGCTTCCACCACCGGCTCTGGCTTCGGCGGCGGAACGGGAATCGGCAGCAATTCGGGCGTCGGCTCGGCATCCGGCACCGCCACCCGCTTGCGCTCTTCAACGGGACGCTTCGCTTCGCCCGCCGCCGCCACCCGCTCAATCCGATCCCGCTGCCACTCCTTGATCGCCGGCTTGCGCTTGGGCCAATCCGTCGCCTCCCGATCGCCATCCTCCTGGATCCGGCTCTTCGCCGTGGTCATCCACGTGATCAGCCTCGTCACCTCCCGCAAAATCGCATCCCACCCGAAGAACAGGATCGCCGAAGCCAGGAAAGACGCCAGCACGATAATCAACGCGCCAAGACCGCCCAGCACATGCTCCGACAGGATGTGCGTCACAACCTGGGCCGGCAACCCGCCCGCCGCGCCAAGATTCAAGGTCGCCATCGCCGGCTCCAGGAACCCCGGATACAGATTGACCAGGCAACACAGCGAAAACGTCATCAGCGCCGCCCAGACCAGTTTGGCGCGCGTATGCTCGATCCCATGGAAAATCATCACAATCCCAAACCCCAGAAACCATAGCGGCAACAGGTACGCCACCACGCCCATCGTCATCAGCAGCACAAACGACACCCACGCACCCGCCGGCCCGATAAAGTTGATCGGAGGCGTATTGGGCGGGGCCATCAACAAGCCGATGTCCCGCCAGTCATAGGAAACCAGACTGAGAAACAACAGCACACACACCGCCAGCAGGACAATGCTCCATGCCTCCCGCACCCCGGCACTCATTTTGGATTTCGTCGGTTCCACGGTCTTATTCCTCTTCCGTACCGCCACGGCCGGCTTCCCCCGCGGCACGCCGGCAACGGGCAACCAAATCCCGGCCGGACGCTGTATTCGTGACCCCGGCCAGGACACTCAGCCTCAAGGCGCTCTGCGCCGCCTTCAAGGCCCGGTCATAGCGCCCATCAGCCAGATAGGCCTCCGATAACGTGTTCCAAATCAGATAGTCCGCGGGGGTATCCATTACCGCCGCCC
>JBIJCW010000054.1:0-11944 GCA_044344495.1 Kiritimatiellia bacterium
CGGACAATCCGGCAAGCGTGATGAATGTCTTGTCTGCCTC
The DNA here is from genome assembly GCA_044344495.1 of Kiritimatiellia bacterium. Classification (GTDB taxonomy): domain Bacteria; phylum Verrucomicrobiota; class Kiritimatiellia; order CAIKKV01; family CAITUY01; genus CAZDUS01. The sequence goes on from JBIJCW010000054.1 coordinate 41, forward strand.
CTCGGTGATCTGATCACGCCCCGCCCGCCCTACACGTTCAACCGCCGCCGACGGGATGATGAACGGCTGCCCCTCAACCTCCACAAACGTTCCGCGGAAGGTCGCGAGCGTCAAGGGTAACACCATGCGAAATATGCTCCCCTCATGGGCCTTCGTCTCCACGAAAATCCGCCCGCCGAGTTTCTCCACCCGTTCCTTGACAATGGCCATCCCCAGCCCGCGTCCTGAAACGGAGGTAACGACCGGACTGGTGGAGACGGCAGACCTGAAGATCAAATCGATGGCACCCTCCTGACTGAGTCGTGCGGCATGCGCGGGCGAGAGAACCCCTAACCTGACCGCAGCCGCTTTTACCGCCTCGATATCCACGCCGCCGCCGTCATCCCGCACCACCCATTCCACCTTGCCGGAGTCTGTCGCCAGAACTTCGATGTCAATCGTTCCCGTCAACGGCTTGTTCCTCTGCCTCCGCACTTCCGTCTTCTCTATACCGTGGTCAACACAGTTGCGAACCATATGGATCACCACATCTTTGAGTTCCTGAAGCATTCGCTTATCGACCTCAAGGTCACCGCCCCGGATCACCACATCAACCTTCTTGCCCTGCTCCTGGCCCAGGTCCCGCACCACTTTTGGCAGTATCCCCAGCAACGAGTTACACGGCAGCATCAGGAGTTTCTTTGATTCATCAAGGAGCGAGTCCACCAACTGGCTGACCGCGTGGTCGTCCTGATCGGTATCCCGGGACACCACCGACACCATCGCCTGCAGGCGGCCAACCATCTCACGACTCCGGGTCATCCATTCCCCAACACGCGGAGACAATCCCGCTTCGATGCTTGTGTCACTGATTGCCAGAAACAGCCGTTCACCCTCCCGTTTCCATTGTTCCACGACCGCAAGCACCTCTCTCAATGTTTCCGATCGGCGGCGGGTCGTCAGCTTCACCGTCAGCATCTCCTCCAACCGCACCATCATCGTTTCGAGCCGTGCAATCGGCATCCGTACGGTTTCGTTCATACTGGCGGGAGATTCGGAAGCTGAGCCTCCACCCGGCGGTCTCGTGTCTGACGGTGTGGATTCCACGTCCCGGTGGGGTTCGCCCATAAGAGGGGATGCTCGTTGAATCACGGCCGCCAGTGACGCAGGATCCGCCGCTCCGGAGTTCGAAACCATCCCGGGGATCATATCCACCGCCGCGTGCAAGGTGTCATAAGCGGGGTGATCCGACGGAATCCCGTTCTTCTTCCAGGCCGCAAACACCGACTCCATGGTCTGGCACAGGGTTTCCATATCCATGAAGTTAACGGCGCGTGCTTCCCCCTTCAAATTATGGGTCGTCCGGTAGATGTGTTCCAGAACACGACTCACGTCGTCGGCACTCCCTCCCTTTTCCAACGCCAGAAGGTCAGCCGTCATCGACTGCAAACGTTCTACGACCTCGACCGCAAAGGCCGCCCGGAGTTCCCCGAGGAGTTCCTGTTCCTGCGTGTTCATCATCCCTGCGTCTTGTATTGCACGACCAGAAGCTGCAGTTTCTGACTCAACTCCTTCAAGTTCTGCGCCGCCAGTTCAAGTTTGCGGGCGCTCGTCACCGTGTGAATGGCCCCCTGCCGAATACTCCCCATCGCGGTGGCCACCTGATCAATTACAAGCATCTGCTGCTGGCTGGTCCCGGCGATGTGGGTGGCGGCATCCGCCGCTGCTGTCACATTGGCGGCAAGGGCCTCGATCGAAGCGCCGGCCTGGACGGACTGGCCGACACCATGTTCCACCGCTTGCCGTCCATGGTCAATGGTCATGATCGCCAGATGCGTCGCCCGCTGGATGTCATTGAGGATGGTCCCCACCTGCCGCGTCGCCCGGCGGGATTGATCCGCCAGAGTCCGGACCTCGCGCGCCACCACCGCAAACCCCTTGCCGCGTTCACCGGCCTTGGCCGCCTCGATGGCTGCATTCACGGCAAGGATGTTCGACTGGGATGCGATGGCATTGACCGCTGACATAATCTGGCCAATCGCCTGAGTCTGGTCATTCAGACGCATCATGCTGTTGCCGATCGCGCCCATCTCCCCACGAACATGTTCAATGGCGGCGATCGTGTCCTCGGTCGACTTGCGTCCGTCCTTGGAAATCCGGGCGGCATCCTGCGCACTGGCGGCCACCAGCCCGGCGTCACGGGCATTGACCCTGGCCGTCTGGCGCACTTCCTCGACCGTGGCGGTGGTCTCAGCCGTGGCCGACGCCGACTCCCCTGCCTCGGTGGACAGCAGGTCGCTGGTGTCCGTGATATCGCGGGCGACCTCAAGTATCATGGTGATGCCATTGGACAATTCAGTCACCACCTGCGCCAATGCCCCTGTTCGTTCAATCACGCGCCGCTCAAGTTCCGCATGGGCCTCGCGAAGGGCGCGTGCAGCCTCCTCGCGCTCGGCATCCGCGCGCGCCAATTGCCGGGCGTTCCGGAGGATAAGCCAGCCCAGGATGGTGATATTCACCACCATGAAAAGCGCCAACCCCAATTCAGACCCATAGAGCCCGATCCGTTCGCCTTGCAGTCGCAACCACCCCACCACACACAACACGGCCACACTGGCCGGTAACATCTGCCGGGCCATCCGCCCGCCGTCCGAGTCCGACGACACCAGCCGCATCATGCAGCGATCCGGCTTGGCAAAGAGAATACCCAGGCAGAGCATCTCGATAGTGATCGCCGCATGAAGGGACATCGGCGCAAAGGAACTCATGGAATAGAGCGCCTGGATCTGGTAGCCGTATCCTAGAAGAGCCAGCAGGGCAATCATCATCGGGGGATAGACCATGATTTCGGAGGGGCATACCTTGCCTTGAGTCTCAACCTCGCCAAACAACAATGCCAGACCGACCATGACAAACCCGACAGCCGTACCAGGCGGCATCTGGTTGCCTTTCAACTCGCCATCAAAAAGGATGGAATCAATTTCCCATGTCCAGTGAAATAGGACCCCCCCCACCCGGAGCAGTCCCACCAGAATGACAATCACGGAAAGGATCGCCCTCAGCCGCCTCCCCTTCCCTCCCGCGCCCGCTGTCATGAGAAACAGCGCCACCCCGGCCAGGGCACAGGTCGCCGCCGAAACCGGGTTCATCGCCCTCAGCCCCGGCACCAGACTCTTCAGAACCGGCATCTGAAGGCTCCACCCGACCAACACCAGGCTCGACACAACAACAACGTAACCGGCCGCAAAGCGTGAAAACGCCTTGAACCTCCCGATCCGGACGTATACGGACAGTGCATTCATGACGGTTGCTCCTTCACCCCCCCGTACTGTTCGACCATTTCATTCAGTTTCTGGCCCAGCACATTGAGGTTCTGCGCGGACTTCTCAAGTTCCTTCGCGCTATTCACATTCTGCACCGCCGCCTCCTTGATACTCTGCATGGCGTTCGCCACCTGGTCGATCCCGGTTAATTGCTGTTGACTTGACGCGGCGATCACCGTCACCGACTGCGCCCCATCGGACACGTTCTTCGCCAGAGCCATAATGGATTCTCCCGCCTGGCAGGACTGCCGCACCCCGGTTTCCACCACTTGGATCCCTTGATCCGAGGCTCTCATCGCCAAGACACTGGCATCCTGAATGTCCTTGAGAATAGCCCGGACATGAGTAGTCGCCTGCTTGGACTGGTCGGCCAGGCTCTTGACTTCCTGCGCCACCACGGCAAATCCCCTCCCTTGCTCTCCCGCCTTGGCCGCCTCGATGGAAGCATTCACCGCCAGGAGATTGGATTGCACCGCCAGATCTTCGACCGTACTGATGATCTGCTGGATAGCATCCCCTTGCTCACTCAAGCGTGTCATGCTTTCGACAATCGAGTCCATTTGCAGGCGAATGTGCCGCATTCCTTCGGCCGCATCCTCAGCCGCCTTCCTGCCCTGCCGCGAAACCTGGGTGGCGGCCATGGCCTCATCGGCCACTGCTCGTGCCTTTTGGGCGGAGAGCAGCACCGTTTGCCGGACCTGCCCGACCGTGACCGTCGTTTCCGCCACCGCCGTGGCGGTCTCCGTCGCCGCGGTCGTCACCTGCGTACTGAACGACAGAATCTGCTTGGCAGAGACCCCCAGCACCCCCACCCCCTCAACGATCTGTCGAGCTTGTTGCAACAGCGACTGGTTCGCTTTTCGGAGAGCGTCCTGCCCCGCCTGAATCTCGCCCAGCATCCGGTTGAAGGCGCCGGTGAGTTCCCCGAGTTCATCCTTCCCGCCGGACGCGGCGCGGATGGAATAGTCTCGTTGCTCCGAGATAACCCTGGCCGTACGGGTCAGATCCAGGATAGGCACGGAAATCAGACCCTGCAACGGAGTCGACAACAGCAGGGCTAGGAGAAACGCGCCGAACAGAACAATAACGCCCATCACGACATTCATCCTCAACACCTCATGGATCCCCGCCAGGTCCACCCGGAGATAGATGCTCCCGATCCGCTTCCCGTCCAGCACCACGGGGCGCACGATCGCCAGATGATCCGCGGCAAACTTGGAACCGTCTTCACCCGGCTGATCCGGAAACACCACGATCTGATCCTTCTTGCTGTACGAAGCGAACCGGCCTTTGCCTTCCTTGTACAGACAGGCTGCGACTACATGGGATTCCGCCTTCAGGGCACGGAGGGTCGTCTCCGCCTCCGACATATAGTCAAATTGCAGGGCGGCGGTGCAATTCTCACCCAGAACATCGGCCAGGATCCCTTTGTCCTGGGCCAGGTTCTTCCTGAACACCGACATCTCATGAAAGACAAACACAGCGAAGGCCAACACCAGAACGAAACTGCTGACCAGAAAAATGATCAGGATCAACTTGCGCTTAATGGGGTAGTCGCGGAATCTATTCATGTTAACGGTCCTCCTTCGAAGACTTCTGTCCCACAATCCGGCCCAGACATAGAAGCTTCGAACTGATCTTCAATCCCTTGCGGCTTGCCGAGCCCTGATTAATTTCAAACCTGACCTTGTTCTTCTCGATGTAGAAATTCATAACCCCGCCGCGGTCGGTGAAACCATCCACCTCGCTCACCGTCAGAACCGGAGTGTCCTCGAGATGCTTGAGGATGACGGGCAACTTTCCCGTTTCAGACTTGCTGATGAAAAGCACATGGCAGGACGCAACATCGCCCACATCGCGAAAACGCCGGACCACCACCTTGCGTCCCCTGACCGTTTCATCCATCACCGCCTTATCCAGCACGGCGCCAAACGGGTCATCACCGAGCACTCCGATGGTGATGGTTCCATCCGACTCCGGAAAGACGGCCTCCGGCCACTCTACGAACTCAATGAAGTGATATAGGAACGCGGCCTTGACCGCGTATTCTTTCATCGGAGGAGCTTCGGCTAACGCAAGAGCGCCGGAACCGTCCGGAAACCATCCCGCAGCCAGCCACGCGACCGCGAGCCAACCCATGCCTCTCATGAATTGCATTCTCATGCCAGTCACTCGCTTTCTTCCCCGCAACAGGACGACGGGTTCTCTTACTCCACATGATCGGACACCAGCAACCGCGGATCGGTGGCGATCCCGGGCAAATCCAAAACCACCAACCGGTCCTTCGTAATTCCTCGGATACACGCCCCCGGAATGCTGCCCCTCGAGGGATGCAATTCCCCCAGTTCGCCGATGGAAAGCGTGGCGGTCTCGATGGAGGCATCTGCCAGAATCCCGAACAACATGTCAGCATGCTCCACAACAATGACGTGCGTCAGCGGCTCGACCCGGGACGCTTTCAGATCAAACAGAACCGCAAGATCAACGACGGCAAGAATATCCCCGCGCACATTCACCACACCACCGATGCAGGGCGGTGTGCACGGCAGAGGCGTCACCTCCGTCACGGGGTGGACTTCGCGAACATACACCGACTCCACCGCGCACCGCTCGGACGCCAGATTGAACACCACAACCTCAAGCATGGGTTCATCGTTCATGAACGCGCCTCAACCGCTAGAAGCGAGTTAATCATATCCGTGAGCCGACCAGCCGTCAATCCCCCGGAATGAGGCACAATGTCATCTAGGCCACATTGATGGAGCAACCGCAGAGCGTTGCGGTAATGCCGGCAGGCATCATGACGTTTCTGCGGTCGGACCGCATTGCCCATCGCAAAATGGGCAAGGACGAAATCAGGGGCGATGGTGATACAACGATGCAGCGATCTCATGGCATTGACCACATTGCCCTGCTCGGAGAGGATGACGGCCTTAAGGTAGTGGCAGGCGGCATCGAGTGGATTGACCGCAAGCGCCTGATCACACCACGTCAGCGCCTCTTCCAAACGGCCCCGATTTGCAAGCGCCCTCGCCTGCCGTTCATAGTCACTACCCTCAACGCGTTCCGATCGAACATCCCTTCCCCGCCCTCCAAGTTCAGCGCCAGGACCCGGCGGCGGCGCGATTGACGAATCGCCCTCCAGCGGACCCTTCATGGCCTGGAAAAGCGTGAGCCCCGGACTTTCGCAGGCAACCAAGCCCGGCACTGTGACACTGAACATCTCGCATGGACTGACCGCCAACCAGCCGCCATCCACCAGCGCCAGCGACAATCTTTCCAGAGCCCTTCCAACCTGCTCAGGCGTGAAATACATCAGGACATTGCGACAGAGAATGATATCCATCGCATTCGTGTCGTTGAGCATGGATGGATAGGTATCTTCCGCCAGGTTCAGCGGAAAGAAAGTCACCATCTTCCTGATTTCCGGCGAAAGGGCATAGTGGCCGTCTTGTGTGACAGAGAAATACCCGTCTTTGAGCCAGTCCGGGGCATGACGAAATGACCATTCCCGGAATACACCGGCCTGGGCCTTTTGCAGGAACCGGGGATTGATGTCACTGGCCAGGAGCGTGATGTTCCACCGGGCAAAATCCGGAATCAACCTCCGGACAAGGATCGCCAGGGAATAGGCTTCTTCCCCCGTACAACACCCCGCGCTCCACAATCTCAGCCGCTGCACCTTGCCTCGTCTTTCCCGCACGAGGGCTGGCAGAATCTGCTCCTCAAGCACCGCGAACAGTTCCTTCTGCCGAAAGAAATAGGTTTCCCCAATGGTCAGGTAACTGGCCAGCACGTTGATCTGCTCGGGCTCCAGAGGGGCCGATATCATCCATCGGGCGCACTGGGCGGTGTCATCAAAACCAAGTTCGCTGCAAGCAGCCTCAAGGCCGCATCCCAACTCATGCCATCGTTCAGGCGGAAAATGCAACCCCAGCCGTTCAGCCACAAAAGCGCTGAGCGCGCCAAAATCAACATCCAGCGGAACAACCGTCATAGACCGGCTTTCTTTTCCTCAAGGCAGGTTTTTGCCTCAATAAAAGCCCGCTCCATCTCATCCACAAGGGCGGGAAGACTTGTGATCTGCTTCGCGCGGGCCAGGCGTTCAATATGACTACCAATCTCGACCATCCGCGGCACTCCAATCGTCCGCGCACCCGAATGCAGCGAGTGTCCCATTCGCAGAACGGGCTCGATATCTCCAGCGCCTAGCCCACGGCGGGCCTCCCGGAGAAGGTTCGGAGCGTAACTCAGAAACGTGTCGATCATCTGGAGCACGAACTCTTTTCCGCCCAGATCCATCAAGGCATTGAATGCGGCATTATCAATCACGGTTTCTGATCCCATGTGTTGCACTCCTTCAGCCTGTGGCGATCATAGTCCTTTGGCGGAAATTGACAACCATTTGTTACCCTCATTTGTTGCTTATTCCGGCAATGGATTTCTCGCGGGGGTAACGACGTGTTCAAGGCTCTGCGCGGGAGGTGCGCTATGCACCGCAACCTTCCCCTGGATGCCACGGTTGTGTCGCCAAACGGCCTTCGCTGGTTCTTTGTATTGCAGTAAGACCGCGAGCAGCATCGTCCCTGTATGAACAGGTTCGGTTCAGCAACACTATTTATCCGGGCAACCTTCTAAGGGCGAACAGTGTACTCAGCAGGTTTGGGGCCACACCCTCACTTGGCAACGCCAGCCTGACCATAATAGGCGCCGGGACCATGCTTACGCAGGAAGTGCTTGTCCAATAGGACCTGCGGGACCTCACGGGTTCCTGTCGCAATCCTGAGCGTCTCCGAGGCCATCCGGGCAAGGAACTCCAGCACCACCGCGCTGTCCACCGCCGCACCGGGCGTACCGCCCCACGTGAACGGACCATGACTGGCCACCAACACCCCCGGGAAAGCCACCGGATCAAGTCTTGCGAACCGCTCCACGATCACTCTGCCGGTGTTCACCTCATACTCGCCCCGGATCTCCGCCGCCCGCAGTGGACGGGTACAGGGCACAGGGCCATGAAAATAGTCGGCATGTGTCGTCCCCAACGCCGGAATCTCACGCCGGGCCTGCGCCCATGCGGTCGCATACAGACTGTGGGTATGCACCAACCCGCCAATCGAGGAAAAGGTCCGATAGAGTTCCAGATGGGTCGGCGTATCCGAACTGGGCTTCAACGCCCCTTCCACCACCTTCCCCGTCGCCAGCGACACCACCACCATGTGGCCGGGCTTCATACGCCCGTAGGCAACCCCGGAGGGCTTGATCACCATCAATCCGCGACGCCGGTCAATGCCGCTGACATTCCCCCATGTCTGCACCACCAGACCCTCTGCCACCAGGCGCAGGTTCGCTTCACATACTTCCTTTTTCAGCGATTCAAGCATACTCCCACCCTCATTTCCGTGCCGCGCTTCTGATCTCCAGCAGTTTCTTCATCACCCCGTGCAGATTCCCGTTCCATTCCTTTGTGCCAAAGGCATCATGCAGCGTCCGATAGAGTTTATATAACTCCTTGTACACCGCGTGCGCCTTGGGGTCCGGCCGGTACACCACCGGCTTGAGCCCCGTCATGGCCCGTTGTGCCGCCACCACATCCTTGTACACACCGGCCACCACGGCCGCCGCCACGGCCGAACCCAGCGCACAGGTCTGGGCCGAACGCGAAATCTTCATCGGGCGCCCAATGATGTCGGCGTAGATCTGCATCACCATCGGGTTCTTCTCGGCAATGCCGCCACAGTTGACCACGGACTTGACCTTGACCCCGTACTCCTCGAACCGGTTGATGATCGTCAGCGCCCCAAAGGCCGTCGCCTCGACCAGCGCGCGGTAAATCTCCGCCGGCGTCGTGTAAAGCGTCTGACCGACCAGCAGTCCGGTTAACCGTTGATCCACCAGTACCGTCCGGTTGCCATTGTTCCAGTCCAACGCCAGCAGCCCCGATCCGCCCGGCTTGACCTTGGCCGCCGCCGCCGTCAGAGCCCCGTGTCCACCCGCGGTTCCGTGCGGTTCAATATAGTTCACGAACCAGTTGAAGATATCACCCACCGCAGACTGCCCTGCCTCCAAACCATAGTAACCCGGCAGGATGCTGCCCTTGACGATTCCGCAAATCCCCGGGATGTCGGCCAACTTCCGGTTCCCCGGCGCCACCATCATGTCGCAAGTGCTCGTGCCAATCGTCTTGACCAGCGTCCCCTCGCCCACCCCGGCCCCGACACCGCCCAGATGCGCATCGAACGCGCCCACCGCCACCGGGATCCCGGCAGTAAGCCCGGTCTTCCTGGCCCACTCCGCCGTCAGACCGCCCGCCGCCTCGGAAATGTCATGTGCCTGCGCCGCCAGCCGCCCGCGTAACGCCCCCAATTTCGGATCCAACCGGGACAGGAACTTCACGTCGGGGTAGCCACCCCATTCCGCATTGAACATGGCCTTGTGCCCGGCGGCACAGACACAGACCTTGGTCTGTCCCGGCTTCTGGGTGCCCGTCAGCATCGCGGGAATCCAATCGGCCATCTCAACCCAGGTGTAAGCCGCATCAAAGACTTCCGGACTCGTCCGCAGGCAATGCAATACCTTGCTGAAGAACCATTCGCTGCTATAAGTCCCGCCGCATTTGGCCAGGTAATGGGGGCGCAGTTTGCGGGCCAGCGCCGTGATCTCAGCCGCCTCTTCGATGCCCGTGTGATCCTTCCACAACCAGGCCATCGCCGCCGGATGCTTGGCGAACTTCTTCGTCAGGGCCAGCGCCGTCCCGTCCCGGTCCACGGGCAGCGGGGTGCTCCCCGTCGTATCCACCCCGATACCGACAACTTGCGCCGGCTTGAACCCTTTGACTCGCTTGCCCGCCGAGGCCAGCGCCGCCTTGATGGTGATCTCCGCGCCTTCCAGATAATCAGCCGGATGCTGTCGCGCCAGGTTCGGATCGGAGGAAAGAAGGACCCCCTCCTTCCCATGCGAATAGACATGCACTGCCGTGGCGGCTTCGACGCCATTGGCCACATCCACCACCAGCGCCCGCACCGAATTCGTCCCGTAGTCCAACCCGATCGTATATTTCGCCATTGTCGTCTCCCGGATTATCAGCGCCCGACTCCCTGAAGGAGGTGGTAGGCGACATCATTCCAACGCAACTCATTCTTGAGATCCGCGATCCTGGTGCCATCACCGATCCGGATCAACTCAATACCGGCAATCGCAGCGAAGTCCTCAAGGTGTTCTGTCGTCAGGGCACTACTGAACGCCGAATGGTGGGCACCGCCGGCATGAATCCAGGCGGCGGCAGCCGTCTTGAAGTCCGGCAACGCCTCCCAGGTGGCGCAAGCCACCGGAAGTTTCGGCAGGGGCCGCGGGGGTTTGACCACATTCAGCTCATTGACAATCAAACGGAAACGGTTACCCAGGTCGATCAGCGTCGCATTCAGTGCCGGCCCCGGTTTGGCGGTGAACACCAGCCGCGCGGGATCCCCCTTGCCTCCAATACCCAGCGGATGGACCTGTAGCGACGGCTTCGCCGCGGCAATGGAAGGGCAGACTTCCAGCATGTGGGCGCCCAGCACCAGGGGCCGCTTCGGATCAAGGTGATACGTATAATCCTCCATCCAACTGGTGCCACCCTTCAAGCCGACCGCCATCGCCTTCATCCCTCGCAACAGCGCGCAGGTCTTCCAATCCCCCTCGGCACCAAACCCGTAACCCTCGGCCATCAGCTGTTGCACCGCCAGGCCCGGGAGCTGCTTCAGGCCATGCAGGTCCTCGAAGGTGGTGGTAAACCCCTTGAACCCGCCTGCTTCAAGGAAAGTCCGCAACCCGACCTCTATCCGGGCGGCATCCTCAAGACAACCTCGCCGGGCCCCGCCCTTGCGTAGCGCCGGCGCCACAACATAGGCGGCGTCATAGGCGGCACACTGGGCCGCAACCGCCTTCGCCCCAACCGCCTGAATGACCTCCACCAGATCACCCACCGGGTGCGTATTCACCGAATACCCCAGGCGAATCTCAGCGGCAACCTTGTCACCCTCCGTAACGGCCACCTGCCGCATATTGTCGCCAAAGCGCACAAACTTGGCACCCTGGAGATCGGCCCATCCACGCACCGCACGCTCCCATACCCCAATGCGTTCCAAAACCTCCCGATCCTGCCAATGCCCCACCACCACCTTGCGCTCCAGCCTCAGGCGCGAATGGATGAAACCATGCTCACGGTCACCGTGGGCCGACTGATTCAGATTCATGAAATCCATGTCGATGGTCGCCCAGGGTAGATCCCGGTTGAACTGCGTGTGCAGGTGCAGCATCGGTTTCCGGAACCCCGCCAGCCCCGCGATCCACATCTTGGACGGGGAGAAGGTGTGCATCCACAGGATGACCCCGCCGCACGTCCGATCGTTATTGGCCGCCGCCAACGTATTGCGGATCTCCTCCGGCGTCTTGACCACCGGCTGGAACACCGTCTTTAACGGCAACCGCCCCGAGGCGTTGAACCCGTCAACAATTCTTCCCGAATTCGCAGCCACCTGGGCAAGCGTCTTCGCCCCATACAAGTGCTGACTTCCGGTGATAAACCAAATGGACAACTGTTCATCGCTATGTTTCATGGATTCCT
>JBIJCW010000222.1:0-3403 GCA_044344495.1 Kiritimatiellia bacterium
ATGCACACCCACTGTTTGGGATCGCCCCCAGGCCGCCCACCGGGCTTGTGTCGGTGGAGGCAAACGTTGGGGTTGCTTCCAAGCCGCCCACCGGGCTTGCCCCGGTGGAGGCAAACGTTGAGGATCGGAGGCTCGCCGCTCTCTCTTTAGAAAAACGACAGCTTCCGTTCGGGAACCACAATCCGGTCGCCCGACTCCAGCACCACGTCGTCACGCGGGTCCCCGTTTTTCATCAGCGTCTCTCCATCCACAATAAACGTCTTCTCGCTGCCATCCTTCTGCGTCCGCACGATCTGGATGCGATCACCCTTGGCAAACCGCGGCAATCCCCCGATCTTGAACAACAGGTACATCAGCGTGCATGGTTCATTCTCGGCAAACTCCACCACTCCGCGGCGCGGCACTTCGCCCAGCAACACAACCCGCTTGCCACCCGCCCCGGTCGACACGACCCCATCCGCCGCTGGCGCCGCCGCCGAAAAGACATACACCAGGTCGTTGTTGCGCAAATACACCGCCGGCACCCGCAACTGCCCATCCTCGCCCACCAACGAGAACACTTCGCCTTCCGCCGCCGGACCGAACGGATTGCGCAAACCGCCCCGGATAATCTTGATGCGATTACTCTCGCGATTGCTCCTCAACCCGTTGGCGCGACGCAGGGCATCGGAAAGCGTGATGGCCGACCCCGGCCCAATCTTGATCTCCCCGGGGACCTCCACACTGCCCAATACCCCAACCACATCGTAGGACGCCTTGGCTATCTTGACCGTCACCGTTGCATGGTTCAAATAGCGCCCAATCAGGACATTCTTGATCGCTGTCTCCGCCTGCGTCGCCGTCATGTCCTGCAGGAACACCAATCCCACATACCCGAAATCAATCGCCGAGGAATTATTGACCACATAGCGCCCATTCAGGCTCGGATCCTCGGTGACTGAAACCCAAAGCACCGTATCCGGTTGAATGGTCGGCTCCCCGGGCGTCAACGAAGTGGAGGTGGTCACAGTCACGTCCCCGGTCGCCGCCAGCGTCGTCACCATTGGATTCGCGGCAACCCCGCTCCCCGCCACGGGCGTTGGACGCGCAACCGGAACCGTCACTGCCGCAATGGCGGGGGTCTGCACGGGGATGACCACAGGTGAAACCACCGCCGGTTGCGGCTTCACCATCACGGTGGACGCCGATGCCTGAACGGTCGGGACACTGCCACCAGCACTGGCCGACACAACGCCCGCCGGAGTGACAGACACCACGGAAGGACCGGTCACAGCCAGATGCGTCGCAGGAGCGGATTCAGGCATCATGCCTGCCAAGGAAGCTTCTTGAACACCGGATTCCCGCATCGCCTCCTTGAGAATGGAGGCAACATAGTCATCTTCGCGGGTGGTCGCGCAGCCGGAAGCCAGAAAAGCGCCAATCAGGATGATTCCCAATAGTGGCGCAATTCTCATATTCGTTCGCAAGATGTGCAGTAAATTAACCCTCAGCATTGGCTTTACCCCCCGTCAGCCACCGCCTGTTCTTCCAGTCACACATCCAACCGACCCCAAGCGCCTCATCGCACTGAAAACGCCCCAACCCCCCTTGGGGTCGAGATTCCGGCTTGCCCAGGAAATCCTCTTAACACAATCTTCACATTTATACCCTATTGCAGGCATTCCTGTCAAATCACCACCATCACTTTTTTTACCGATCGCCCTCTGCCGTTCCCGCCCCCTGCAGCCGCCCTTCCCCGCCAGGGGAGCGTGTGCAATGGACGCCCTCACACAGGCGACGCAGCGACGTGGTAATTGCGGAATGTCAGCATTCCCCCTGCCAGTGTAGCCACGCGCTCGAACCCCCGCTGACGCAACAACCGGTACGCCAGGTAACTCCGGAACCCCACCATACAGTAAACCCGCACCGGCTTGTCCCGTGGGATCCGGTCCAGTTGTCCGCGCAATCTGCCCAGCGGAATATTCACCGCCCCCGGAATGTGCCCGAGCGCATATTCCTGCGGACCCCGGACATCCAGGATGAACGCATCCGCCGCACACCCGGGAAAATCCTCCGCATACCAGAATTCGACATCCCCCTTTAGCAGGTTCGCCCCCACAAACCCCGCCATATTGACAGGATCCTTGGCCGATCCGTAGGGGGGCGCATACGCCAGTTCCAGCCGTTCGAGGTCATGCACCGTCATTCCCGCCCGGATCGCCGTGGCCAGAACATCCAACCGCTTGTCCACGCCATCATACCCCACCACCTGGGCACCCAGGAGCCGTCCGCCACCGGGCTCGAACAGCACCTTGATATGCATCGGCGCCGATCCGGGATAGTAGCCGGCATGTCCCAAGGGATGCAGGTAGATCTTCCGGAAGTCGCGGCCAACCCGTTTGAGCGCCTTTTCCGTGGCCCCCGTCCCACCCCCGGTCATATCAAACACCTTCACAATCGCCGTCCCCTGGGTGGACGTGTAACCCGTGGACCGCCCGCACATGTTTTCACCGACAATACGCCCCTGCCGGTTGGCCGGGCCCGCCAGCGGGATCACCGCCGCCTCCCCGGTGACCGTATCCACCACCTCAACCGCATCCCCGGCGGCATAGATGTTCGGGTCCGAGGTCCTCATCTGCGGATCCACCCTGATTCCGCCGCGGAGTCCGATCTCAAGTCCGGCCAGCCGGGCCAGCGCCGTATCAGGCCGGACTCCCGCGGAAAGAACCACAAGGTCCGCCACCAGCGCCGTCCCTGTGGTCAACGCCACCCTGACCCGTCCGTCCTCATCCTTGAACGACGCGGCGGCGGCGCCCAGGTGCAAGGTCACCCCGTGCCGGCTCATGTGCGCTTCCAGATCCCGCGCCATTTCGCGATCCAACGGCGGCATGACCTGATTCACCATCTCCACCAGATCCACGGCCAATCCTCGCTCCCGCAGATTCTCCGCCATCTCCACCCCGATATAGCCGCCGCCAATCACCACGGCACACCGCGCCCCCGCGTCAACCGCCGCCTTGATCCGGTCCATATCGTCGAGGTTCCGCAACACCAGCACCCGCGGATGATCGATCCCGGGCAAGTTCGGCCGGATCGGCGTCGCGCCCGGACAGAGCGCCAACTTATCGTAGGGCTCCTCATACTCCCGCCCTGACTCCACCTCCGTCACCAGCACCCTCTGCCGCTGGCGGTCGATGCCACGCACCTCATGCCCGACCCGCACCTCAAGGTTAAGGGAAGCCTTCAGACTTTCAGGTGTCTGCAGAAGCAACTGGTCGCGTTCCCGGATACGCCCGCCGACATGATACGGCAACCCGCAATTGGCAAACGACACATGGCGCCCCTTTTCCAGCACCACGATATCCGCCGTCTCATCCAGGCGCCGCGCCCGTGCCGCCGCCGACATCCCCGCTGCCACCCCACC
>JBIJCW010000223.1:0-3393 GCA_044344495.1 Kiritimatiellia bacterium
CCCAGCGTCTTGGTCACATTTTCAAGCCGGATCATACGTAGAACATCCTCGTTATGAAATACCCCACAATCAGAATCGCCAGGAACGCAATGATCACCGTCCGACGCGTCGCATTGCCCACCCCGACCGCTCCCTGGGTCGTCGCAAATCCCTGATGACACGCCGTGATCACAATGATGATCCCGAACAGGAATGCCTTGAGCATCCCCACAAACAAATCCTTGTTATCCGCAAACCGTGTCGCGTTGTCTATGTACGCCGACCAGGGCACCCCCAACTGCGTCATCCCCACCACCCCACCCCCCACCACCCCCATAACGCAACTGTAGAATGACAACATAGGCGTCATGATCGCCATGGCCACCAGCCGCGGCATCACGAGAAACCGCACCGGATTGATCGACATCAACTCCAACGCCGCAATCTCCTCCGAAACCACCATCGTTCCCATTTGCGCCGCAATGGCCGATCCCACACTCGCCGCCAGGATCAATCCCGTCATGAACGGCCCCATCTCGCGAAGCATGGACACCATCACCGCCGCCCCGATGAAAACCTCCTGCCCGAATCGCCGCATCTCAATCCCGGTCTGCAAGGCCAGGATCATCCCGGTAAACGCGGCCACCACCGTGATCACCCCGAGACTCTTGATCCCGCCCACCAGCATCTGGTGCAGGATCTCGTTGCGCGAGCGGCGCACCATCATGAACCGGATGGACAGGATCGTCTCAAACAATAACATCATCGCTCGGCCGGCATTCCGGCACATCAACAAAGCCTCCCGCCCCAACCTGCCCCTCCAGTCCTTGGGCGGCGGAAAATAGCGCGGTTCACGCGTAATCATGGCGCAATCCTCCAGTGCAGAAAATACAGGAACTGAAGGGTTCTCGCTTCCGGGTCACGATGGTACCCGATCAACCCCTTCAGCATGTCCCATTCCCGGTACGCGTCTGTCCTGCCATTCGCCTTCCAGGAAACCAACGGGAAGATCGACCGATAGGCATCCCCGTCATTACGCGTCTTCCAGCGTGCCAATCCCCACAACACCCGCCCCTGGGTCCCCTCCGCGTTCCGCTGCCGGCTGAATAGCGTCCACCAAGGCGTCAGGTTCCGCTCCACCGGCCGCGTATCCCGGAACGGCCAAAGGTCAAGGACCCGAACCTCCGTATTGCTCCCCTCCCGCTCGTAGGCCATCACCGGCCAGACACTGACGTAACGTTCCGTCACATTGGTCGCTGATGCCTTGATAACCCGACGGGACTCCTGGGCGTACAACGGAAAGACCCGGAACCGATCCTGCCGATCCTTGCCGCTCTCCGTCACACCCTTCCAGACCAAAGGCCAGGCCCAAAACGAAACCCGGTCCCCCTCCGTGGCCCGGCGCCCATAGATCGGCCACATATAGAACTTGCTCGATGGACCCTTCCTCCACTGCACAATCGGCCACGGACAGGCACCCTCGGTGCCGTCCTTGGTCCGCGTATGACGGAACAGGGGCGGCAACACCATCCATGTCTCCTGATCCTTGAAGTTCACGTGCCCGAACAGTGGGAAGACCATGTAACCACTCCCCTCAGAACCAGGCCGTTTCTCGCGGACATGATTCCAAACCGGCCACATTACATACGAGCGTTCCCAGGCGTTGCTTCTGCTTGAATACCCATAAAACGGAAAAAATCGGGCCTGATAGACCCCCGTTCCCGTCGTCCGTGAAATCAGCGGCCATAGCACGTGATCCGTCTCCAGATCATTCAATCGGCTGTGCGCGTACAACGGGAACAGCACAAACGACATCTCGTCCCGCCCCATGAATTCCCCCAACTTGCCGCCCAACGGAAAAACCGCTCCATAGTCTTCACCGGCCTTGGTGCGCCCGAAAAACACCAGGGGCAAGAACCACGCATGGTAGGCAGAGGCCGGGTCATAACGATCGGCATCCCCTCCAAAGGCAGTAAGAAAACGCCAATCCGTCTTCTTACCCCATGTTCGCACCGTACCCACCGGCCACAGGATATCCAACACGGTCCGTCCGCGTTCGTCAGTCTCCTGCGTGTAAAAAGGACGCATCGCATCAAACTCGCGCGACTGGCCCTCAACATGCTCCAGTACGGGCCCAACCCCGCTCCATCCCGATATACCCTTGTCGTCACTCTCACCTGTGGAGAACAAACAACCAAAGTCATGCACCGGACCGCCGTGAACCGGCAACACCCCGGCACACCCGGCGATCATCAGGATGAACAACCATCGTTTCACTACAGCAGTCCCCTCATACGAAACGCCCGACTTCGGAACGGATCAATGATTCTTTCCTGAAGATCGCGGCAATCAATGCCGCCCTGATCCACATCCCATTCCTCATCTGCCGCCAATAGACGGCACGCGGATCATCATCGACTTCAACGGCGATCTCCTTGCGGCGCGGGAACGGATGCAGGATGACTGAATGCTCCTTCAATAGACCCAGATGCCGCTTGGAAAAACAGTACCGACTGGTATCAATCCGGCCGCTTTCACCGGCCGCATCCCATTCATCCTGGATCCGCGTCATGTAGATGGCGTCCGCCCGCGGTATACTCCCTTCAAAATCACCCAGCACTTCATAACGGACCTTGGCCCGATCCAGCAACGCCAGGATATCCGCTCCGATCTGCAGTTCCGGCGGAGCCACAAAAAGCAGCGTCATATCCCTGTAATTGGTCAACAGCCACGCCAACGACCGCACGGTCCGCCCCCGCGCCAGATCACCCACAAACATGATGGTCTTGCTGTCCACCCCGCCATGCCGCTCAAAACTCCGCTGGAGCGTGTAAATATCCAGCAACGCCTGGGTCGGATGCTGGTCCTTCCCCGAACCGGCATTGATGATTGGCACCGGGCGATCCGTGTTGGACAGCAGCCACGCCACCCGTTCCGCCAACCCGCCAATCTGCGAACGCATGATGATCAGGTCGAAATACGAACTGAAGGTCCTGACCGAATCCTCCTGCGTCTCCCCCTTGAATTCACTGGACGTTGCCGTATCCCGCACTTCCCCGATCTGCATTCCCAGTATCTGGCACGCCGCGCAAAAGGAAAGAAACGTGCGACTGCTCGGCTGCGAGAAATAAAGCATGGCCCGTTGATTGGCCAGCAACGACCGCAGAAACGTCATGCCTTCTTCACTCTTGGCCATCCGGCGGATGCAGGTGGCGAGACTGCCCAACTCCTCCAACCGCTGCCGGCTGAACTGCTGCGCCAGCAACACATGGAACTCCCGTTCCCCGCGGGCCAGCAATGCCGCCTTGCCCGTGACATCCAAGGACGAAAACTCATCCCACGATATTCCTGCCAGATCCTTGTTCACCCCTGCACCTCCCCGTCACCCGCGGTCGCCACCATGACGGCCTTGAT
>JBIJCW010000004.1:0-37836 GCA_044344495.1 Kiritimatiellia bacterium
CTTGGTCGCCTCCTGATCCTGCAGCATATAGGCATGGCCACGGCGGTCCCGGTAGTCGATCGAAAACGCATACCCCAGAAACATCCGCTTCAACCACGGATCACGGTCAATCTTCTCCGCGGGCATCGCCTCGCTGCCGCCATGCCCACCGAAACGCGTGTGGGTCGTCTGCGCCGTCCGCTTGTAGGAATCAAATTCCTTGGGCCAGTTTATGCCCCACCGGGCAGGATCCGTGTCATCCTCCGTCACGTCCACCAGGCGCACATACGGGTTCTTTGCCTCCAGCTTCCGCATGGAAATGTTGTGCAGCATAAACACCAGAGAGCCGGTAATGGCGGTGATGATGATAAATGCCAGAACATAAAGCCCGATGCGCCCCGATCTATTTGTCGACGTTGATGAACTCATGTCTCGCTTCCTTTCTCTTCGCAATACATCCTCACTCCAACCCGTGACCCACACCGGCGTGGCACCGGACACAATCCGGCACATCATCCTTCCGCCCTGCATGACCTATAATGCCGCCCACCACCTCAGCATGACAACGCAGGCAGTTGTGTTCCACAATGGCAGCGTTCTTCGCACGGATTCGGATGGGTTCTTTGAAATTCTGCAACGTGAACGCGCGGGAATGATGAAATCCATTCTCCGCCTTGGTCATGTATTTGCCGAGAAGATCATGCGGCGTGTGACAGTCGTTGCAGACGGCCACAGCGTGATGCGTTCCCTTGACCCATCCGTCATAGTAACCCTGCATCACATGACAATTGGCACACACAGCCGGATTGTTGGAGACGTACGACAGACCATGGGCATAGAGGAACGTGTACCCGCCCAACCCAGCACACACACCCAGACCGGCCACGGCAATCAACACGAAACGAGTGGAAATACCCAGTCTTTTCAACCGTTCCTCTAAACCAGGCTTTGCTTTGTCCTCTTTCACCTGTCCGCGAGACCGCCCCTACCGCCGAAACCCGCCAGACCGCCGATTCCCCGCCTGGCCACCGCCACCATGACCGCCGCCACCACCACCCTTTTGATGATGCCTCGGCGGTGGCCGCGCCGCCGCCCCTGTCGCCTGCCGCGCCTCCTCGGAGTGATACGGATGCCCCATGTTCACCGGAACCGACTTGCGGATCAATTTCTCAATCGCCCGCAGAAAATCACGCTCCTGCGCCGAACAGAACGACACCGCGTCGCCCGAGGCCCCCGCCCGCGCCGTCCGCCCAATCCGGTGTACATAGGTCTCCGGCTCATGCGGTAAATCGTAGTTGATCACATGCGTGATATCGTCCACGTCAATCCCCCGCGCCGCAATATCCGTGGCCACCAGCACCCGGATCCGCCCCGCCTTGAATCCCGCCATCGCCTGCGCCCGCGCACTCTGACGCTTGTTGCCGTGAATCGCCACCGCCTGGACCCCGGCGGATGCCAGTTTCCGGGTCACCTTGTCCGCCGCATGCTTCATCTGCACAAACACCACCACACGGGAAATGGCCGGATCCTTCAATAAATGCACCAACAGGTCGTCCTTCTTGGCCTTGTCCACAAACAATATCTTCTGCTCGATCCGCTCCACGGTCGGCCGCATGGGCTCGATCGTCACATGCACCGGGTGATTCACCAGCGTCCTGGCCAGTTGGGTCACCTCATCGGGCAGCGTGGCGGAAAAGAACAGCGACTGCCGCTTCTTGGGTAGCGTGGCAACAATCTTGCGGATATCCGGAATGAACCCCATATCCAGCATCCGGTCGGCTTCGTCCAGGATGAACACCTCCAGCAAATCCAAGTGGGCATGCCCCTGGCTCATCAGGTCCAACAGGCGCCCCGGAGTGGCCACCACAACGTCCACCCCCCGGTTCAAGGCCGCCACCTGCGGGTACTGGCCGGCACCGCCAAAAATGACCGTGTGCTTCACCGGCACATGGCGCCCATAGGCACGAACACTCTCGCCAATCTGGGCCGCTAATTCGCGCGTCGGCGCCAGGATCAAAGCCCGCGGTCGCCCGCGCACCGGCGGACGCGGACGCGACGTAATGTGCTGCAACAACGGCAACACAAAGGCCGCCGTCTTACCCGTCCCCGTCTGGGCGCACCCTAACAGGTCCCGCCCTTCCAAGAGATGGGGAATCGCCTGCTCCTGAATGGGCGTGGGCGTCGTGTATCCCTCCTCGGCCACGGCCTTCCGTAGCGGCGCAATCAATATGGAGAAAACACCTTCGGCCAAGGCTTTGACCGGCGGCACCGGCGGGGGCGTCGCATGGATAACTTGATTTGGAGGGACGTGCTTGGTCGCCGCCACATGACCAGAGGTCGATGCACGGGGATGATGCCCGGATAAAACGCTTTTCGACGCGTCCAGATGCCCATGCTCAGACGCATGGGGAGAGAGGGGTCGGTTTGGGTTCATGTCGCTTCCTTGTATCCGGACGTGTTCTATTCTCTGCCCGCCGGATGCATGGAGGAGAAAGGACCGCGACTTCCGCAGCCGATTTCATCTAAGGAAGCTACATTAAACACCCCCCACTGCGGCGAGTCAAGCCAAACCGGGGCGCCCCGTCCGAGTTTTGACGGCATGACATCAGCCGCCCACCGGCCTCGCCCCGTCCGAATTTGACGGCACGACATCAGCCGCCCACCGGGCTCGCCCCGGTGGAGGCAAACGTTGAACGTCCGCGTCGGACCACCCGCCCATCACCCCAACTTCCTTCACCCGCGGCACAAGGCCGCGGGGATCGCCGAAACCTGGAGATGCACCCGGCAAACCACCCCGCAAATCATTTTGGTGGGTCACAATCGCTGCATTCTGCTATGCTCACCACCAAACAGAAGCCACAACAAGCAAACCCTTACCATGTGGAAACAAATTCTCGGCCAGGAAGACGGACGCGGCGAACTTAGCCAGGCGCTGACACTCGGCACAACGTTCGCCGTCGGCATGGCTGTCTTCTCGTTCATTGGCTTCAAGATCGACCAGAAACGCGGGGGCGGAATCCTGTTCACCCTCATCGGCATGATCTTCGGACTGGCCTTCGGCGCCTACGAAACCTGGAGGGTAATCACCTTCATCAACCAACGGGCTGAACACCATACCCGCCAACCGCCACCACCCCCCACTTCAGACCACTCACCCGATCCGGCACCGTAACCATGGACCCCTCCCCAGGCTTCCCGTCACCCCGGCGCCAACCGTGCCCCCCCCTCCTCGCTTTCCTGCTTTCCGCCACCCTCTCCCTCGCCGCCGCCAGCGCCGCCACCCTGTTGATCACACCCCCAGTCCATTGGCCGGCCTGGACCGCCGGATGGCTCACCGCCCTCCTGAACGCCGCCATTGGCGCCTTCCTGCACCACCACGCCATCGGCAAGGACATCGACCGTTTCCTGTACTGGGGGTTTGCCGGAAATAGCTTGCGCATGGTTGCCCTATTCTGTAGCGTTTGCGCGTTTTGTTATGCATCGGAAGGATCAGTCCGGCAGTCCTTCCTGGTCGCTTTCTTTGGGGGATTGCTGGTTCTGACAGTGACCGAAATTGTGGCCTTGCTGAGAACCATTCCCGGAAACGATATTGGCTGAGTGATAACGAATTAACGAATGCAATTAACGATTTAACATGACAAACGCGACGGATATAGCCACGTCGGCAGTCGACATGAGCGCATCGGTGCAGGCTTTTATCATGCACCACGTCGCGGATTCCCATGTCTGGACCCTGCTCCCGGCCGGGCACGAAAAACTGCCGGGATTCCTGACACTCCACGGCGTGATGGTCATCGGCTCAGGACTCCTGCTCGTTCTCCTCCTGGCACTGGCCTGCCGTCGCCCCACCCCCGTGCCACACGGCTGGTTCAACGCGGTCGAGTTTTTCGTCAAGTATATCCGTGACGACATGGCCATCCCCTTCCTCGGCGAGAAGGACGGCCTCAAGATGACCCCCCTGTTGTGCAGTTTCTTCTTCTACATCCTGACCATGAATCTGGTCGGCCTGGTTCCCTGCTTCGCTGTGGCCACCGCCAACATCAACGTCACGGCAGGCCTCGCCACCATCACCCTGTTTTTCATGGTCTTCGGCGCCATCGCCAAGAATGGACCCTTGGAGTTCTTCAAGGGCTTCATTCCGCCCGGGGTCCCCTGGTACATCCTGATCGTCCTCGTGCCCATCGAATTCGTGGGATTGTTCATCCGCGCCACGGCACTGGCCATCCGTCTCTTTGCCAATGAACTGGCCGGCCATCTGGTGGTGTTCTCCCTCCTCGGCCTGATCGTCATGTACGGGACCTGGGCCCTGCCGGCGGGCTTGATGGCCGTGGCCATTTTTATCCAGGAGATCTTTGTGGCCTTCCTGCAGGCTTATATTTTCACCTTGTTGTCAGCCGTGTTTATCGGGCAGCGATATCATCCGGCACATTAGTTGTAGCACCGCTCTGTGAGCGGACCGTTGATCGCGGCCCGGCGGCACATTAGTTGTAGCACCGCTCTGTGAGCGGACCGTTGATCGCGGCCCGGCGGCACATTAGTTGTAGCACCGCTCTGTGAGCGGACCGTTGATCGCAGCCCGGCGGCACATTAGTTGTAGCACCGCTCTGTGAGCGGACCGTTGATCGCGGCCCGGGTGCGCGCTTGCGGCACGACGCAATGTTGTGATAGGTTGGGTCGGTCTTTTTTGAGTGAATTGGGTGCAACGCACCGGAAAGGAAAGAGGATTATGGGTGGTTCTATTTCAGCCATTGGCGCCGGGTTGGTCGCCATCGGAGCAGGTCTCGGTGTGGGTCTCGTTTCCAAGGGCGCCGTGGAAAGCATGGCCCGGCAGCCGGAGATTATTCCAAAAATTCAGGTCACCATGTTGATCGCCGCCGCACTGATCGAGGGTGTTGCCCTGTTCTGCGCCGTAATCTGCTTCCTTAGCAAGTAAGCGGCATGGAAGAGGCAATCCAAACTCAAGCGGTGATGGAAGTCACCCCGGCTGCTCCTCACGAAGCCTCGCCCGGCATCATCAGTGTTTCCGGATCGATGCTGGGACTGACGTGGGTATCGTTCGCGATTGTCGCCGTCCTGCTGTACAAGGTCGCCTGGAAACCCATTCTCAGGGCCCTGGATAGTCGGGAGCGCGGCATCCGCAAGGCCCTCGAGGACGCCGAGCGCGCCAGCCAGGAGGCGGTCGCCAGCGAGGAACGCAACCGTAAACTGATCCTGGACGCCGACAACGAGGCCCAGCGCATCATGGCCGAGGCCCGCGCCGCCGCCGAGGCCAGCGTCCGCCAACTTCGCGAGGAATCCGAACGACGATCCAGGGAATTGGCCGAGGAAACCCGTCGTGATATCACCGCCGCTACCGAGCACGCCCGCCAGGCCTTGCGGCGCGAAACCTCGGAACTGGTCATTCAACTGGCCTCCAAAATCCTCGCCCAGAACGTCAACCCCGAGAAGAACAGGGAACTCATCCAGGAAGCACTGCGGGAGACTTCGAAATCATGAGTCTCCGCAGCAAAGCCGCCCTCCGCTACGCTCAGGCCTTCCTGACGCTGACCTTGGAATCCGGCACCGAAGGCCGGGCGGCTGACGATCTGGCCCTTATCGCGCGCGCCCTGGCCCAGTCGCCCGAATTGCAGGCTTTCACGCGCGATACGCTCCTCCCCAAGGAGGCGCGCTGCCGGGCACTGGAGACTCTGTTCCTGGAAAGAGTCCACCCCCTGACCTGGAAATTCCTGCAACTCCTGGAAAGTAAACGCCGACTCGTCCTGCTGGAAGCCATCTGTTCCGCCTTCTCACAGTTGAACGATGCCCGGCGCGGAATCGCCAGGGGCGAACTCGCAGCGGCCACCCCCGTCCCCGCCCCCGCTGTGGACGCCATGGCCGCTAATTTTGGATTATTATTGGGAAAAACGGTGTTGTTGCACACCCGGGAATTACCGTCCTTGTTGGGCGGGTGCCGTGTGCAGGTGGGCGACATCGTCTATGATTTCAGCTTGGCGGCTCGGTTGCGCCTGGCACAACAGGCGTTCATCGGCGCATGACGGATAGGGAGATGAAGGTATGGCAGTAGATCTGAGACCCGAAGAAATTTCCTCCATTCTGAAGAAACAGATCGAGGACTTCAGTGGCAAAGTCGAAGTCTCCGAGGTGGGCACCGTCCTTAATGTCGGCGACGGCATCGCCCATGTCCACGGTCTCGCGGGCCTGATGGCTGGCGAACTGGTGACCTTCGAACGCCGCGGCGTCACCGGCCTCACCCTGAACCTCGAGGAAGATAACTGCGGCATCGCCATCTTCGGCGATGATAGCGCCGTGAAGGAAGGCGACATTGTCCGACGCACCAACCGTATCGCCGCCGTGCCGGTCGGCGACAACCTCGCCGGACGTATCGTCGACGCGCTCGGACGCCCGCTCGACGGGGGCCCCGCCCTCAAAACCACCGAGACTCGCAAAATCGAAATCAAGGCACCAGGCATCATTGACCGCGCCGACGTGCGCGAACCGCTCCAAACCGGCATCAAGGTCATCGACGCCCTCACCCCCATCGGACGCGGACAACGCGAATTGATCATCGGCGACCGCAAGACCGGTAAAACCTCCCTGGCCATCGACACCATCATCAACCAGCGCGGTGAGAACGTCATGTGCTTCTACGTGGCCATCGGCCAGAAACGCTCCACCGTCGTACAGGTGTGCGAGACCCTCAAGCGCCATGGCGCCATGGACTACACCACCGTCATCGCCGCCACCGCGTCCGATCCGGCCCCCATGCAGTACCTCGCCCCCTACACCGGTTGCACCATGGCGGAGTTCGTGCGCGACAGCGGCCGTCATGCCCTGATCGTTTACGACGATCTCACCAAACAGGCCCAGTCCTACCGCCAGCTCTCCCTGCTGCTTCGCCGCCCCCCGGGCCGCGAGGCATTCCCGGGCGATGTCTTCTATTTGCACAGCCGCCTGCTCGAGCGCGCCGCCAAAATGAGCCCCGCCCGCGGCGGCGGCAGCCTCACCGCCCTCCCCATCGTGGAAACCCAGGCCAGCGACATTTCGGCCTACATCCCCACCAACGTGATCTCCATCACCGATGGCCAGATCTTCCTCGAGGCCGATGCCTTCAATGCCGGGCAACGCCCCGCCATCAACCCCGGCATCTCCGTCTCCCGCGTCGGCGGCGATGCCCAACTCAAGGCCATGAAACAAACCGCCGGCTCCCTGCGCCTGGACCTCGCCCAGTATCGCGAACTGGCCGGGTTCTCCCAGTTCGCCTCGGATATGGATGCCTCCACCCGCCGCCAACTGGACCGCGGCCGGCGCCTCATGGAAATCATGAAGCAGGGCGTCCACGCCACCATCCCGGTCGCCAAGCAGGTGGCCATCATCTACGCCGGCATCCAGGGCTACCTCGACGGCATCCCCGTCAACAAGGTGGGCGCCTTCGAGTCATCCCTCTTCGATGTCCTGGACCTGGAACCGGCCGAATACCTGAAGCTGTTCGCCCGCGACAAGGCCATGACTCCCGACGTCAAGGCCGCGCTGGAAGTCGTCCTGAAACGCCTGGCCGTGAAATCAAAGACGTAATGCGGATCGTCCATGCCGACCCTCAAGGAATATAACGTCAAACTCACGCGCCTGCGGAGTACCCGTAAGTTGACCAAGACCATGAAACTGGTTTCGGTCAACAAACTGCGCCGCGCCCAGGAGACCGAGCGACGGGTCGCCGCCTTCACAAGCCGTATCCAGACCATGGTCCACCACCTGATGGCCGAACGCGACACCATGGAGGACAACCCCCTGATTAAACCGCGCCCCGCTCACAACATCCTCCTCCTGGTGATCACCTCGGATCGCGGCCTCTGCGGCGGTTTCAACAACACCCTGCTTCGCGAAACGGCTAAGTGGATCGCCCTTAAACAGCGCTCACACTCCACCGTCCATATCAGTTGCTGCGGCAGGAAGGCCCATGCCTTCCTGAAAAACCGCTTCACCGTCGATCGCTTCTACGAACACGCCGCCAGCCACCCCGACTTCGCCATCGCCCGGCAAATCGGACATGAACTGCTCTCGGGATTCCTCAGCGGGCGCCTGGATGAAGTCCATGTGGCATGGAACCAAACCACCGCCAACGCCTCTTCCCCGTCCATCGAAAGATTCATTCCCCTCGACCCGGCCCTGATCACCGCCGGAAAAAACTCCCCGTCCGCGGCTTGGATGGTGGAACCCGATCGGGCCGCCCTCCTGAATGCCACCCTGCCCAATCTGGTCAACCTGCGCCTTTACCAGGCACTGACCTCCAGCGCCACCGGCGAACACGGCGCCCGCATGCGGGCCATGGACCAGGCCACCTCCAACGCCGACACCTTGATCCGGAACCTGACGCTCCAACGTAACCGGGCACGGCAGGCCCAGATCACCACCGAACTAACCGAAATCGTGGCCGGCGCCGAAGCCTTGCGATAATCTGAACTCCGGGATTTGAAATCTCATATGTTGATGGAAGGACACTCATGAACGCACAAATTGAAAAAGTCTCAGGTCGGATTTCCCAGGTGCTCGGGCCCGTCGTTGATGTTGAATTCCCCGAACACCGCCTCCCCCCCATCCTCACGGCTCTGCAAACCACCAACCCGTTTATCAACGATAGCCCCTGGAATCTCACCCTGGAAGTGGCCCAACATCTGGGCAACAACGTCGTCCGCACCATCGCCATGGATTCCACCGACGGCCTCGTGCGGGGCGCCGAGGTCCGTAATACCGGCAGCGAAATCACCGTTCCCGTCGGCCCCGGCACCCTCGGTCGCGTCATGAACCTCCTGGGCGAACCCATCGACCAGGGCGGCCCCATCGAGGCAGCCAAAACCATGTCCATTCACCGCCTCGCCCCCCGTTACGAGGAACAGGAAACCAAGGACAATATCCTCGTCACCGGCATCAAGGTCATCGACCTGCTCGCCCCCTACAAGAAAGGCGGCAAAATCGGCCTCTTCGGCGGCGCCGGTGTCGGCAAGACCGTCCTCATCCAGGAACTGATCCGCAACATCGCCACCGAACATGGCGGCTACTCCGTCTTCGCCGGCGTCGGCGAACGCACCCGTGAAGGCACCCAGCTCTATCGCGAAATGAAGGAGTCCGGCGTTATCGAGAAAACCGCCATGGTCTTCGGCCAGATGAACGAACCCCCGGGCGCCCGCGCCCGTATCGCCCTCTCCGCATTGACCGTGGCCGAGTACTTCCGCGATGAACTGCACCAGAACGTGCTGCTCTTCATCGATAACATCTTCCGCTTCACCCAGGCCGGCGCCGAAGTCTCGGCCCTCCTCGGACGTATCCCGTCCGCCGTCGGATATCAACCCACCCTCGGCACCGATATGGGCGGACTCCAGGAGCGGATCACCTCCACCCATACCGGTTCCATCACCTCCATCCAGGCAGTCTATGTGCCAGCCGACGACTACACCGACCCTGCTCCGGCCGCCACCTTCGCCCATCTGGACGCCACCACCGAACTCTCGCGGTCCATCGCGGAACTCGGCATCTACCCCGCCGTCGACCCCCTCACCTCCTCCTCCGGAATCCTCGCGGCGGAAATCGTCGGCGAGGAGCATTACCTCGTCGCCCGCGGCGTTCAGGAAATCCTCCAGCGCTACAAGGAACTTAAGGATATCATCGCCATCCTCGGCATGGATGAACTCTCCGACGAGGACCGCCTCGTCGTCGAACGCGCCCGCAAGGTCCAGAAATTCCTCTCCCAACCCTTCTTCGTCGCCTCGCAGTACACCGGCATGGAAGGCGCCTATGTCGACCTGCCCGATACCATCCGCTCCTTTAAGGAAATCCTCGAGGGAAAACACGACGCCATCCCCGAACAGGCCTTCTATATGGTCGGCAATATCGACGGCGTCCTGAAGAAGGCCCTCAAAATGCGCGAGGAAAATCCATGACCTTCCACCTGCGCCTCTGCACCCCCGATAAGATCTTCTTCGACGATGCCACCGACAGCATCGTCTGCCCGGGCCTGGATGGCTCTTTCGGCGTCCTCGCCCGCCACCTGCCCTTGATCGGAGGCCTGGGCACCGGCCTGCTCAAGGTCAGAACCGGAAACATCACACAATACTTCGTCATCGATGGCGGCATGGCGGAAGTGCAGGGCGACACGGTTGGCATTTTCGCCAACGCCGTCTTCCCGGCTTCCACCAGCGCCGAAGCGGAAGAAAAACTGGAGGAACTGAAAAATCTCCACCACGCCGCCATGCAGTTTGCTTAACCCGCCAAGTGTTCCCGTTCAGGACCGTTATGACCCAGTGCATCTTCTTTGACCGCGATGGAATCGTCAACCGGTCACCCGGCCCCGGCTATGTGGAGCACTGGCAGGATTTCCACCTGCTCCCGGAATTCATCACCACCCTGGGCATCATCACCCGCCTGGGCTACAAGGCCGTCATCATTACCAACCAGCGCGGCGTGGCCCTCGGCAGGATGACCCTCGCCGACGTCGACGATATCCACCGCCGCCTCCGGGAGGTCCTGAAAACCCAACACCAGCTCGACCTTCTCGATATCCTCTACTGCCCGCACGACCGGAATGCCTGCGACTGCCGCAAACCGAAACCCGGAATGCTCCTGGAAGCCGCCCGGCGTCATCAGATCGATCTCGCCCGGTCCTGGATGATCGGCGATTCGGCCAAGGATGTGGAGGCCGGCCGGGCCGCGGGTTGCCGGACGATCCTGGTGGGCGACGCCACACCCACCACACCGCCGGATCACCACCTCCCCGATATGGCCACCCTGTCCTCCAGCATTGCCAAAATCCTCGCGGCAGGCTAACGTGTTGCCGCTTTTCCGGTCCGGAGGTCGGACGGGCAGCCTATCGGAAGGGGTCCCATGAATCTATTCGTGCCAGGGCGTATTTGTCTGTTCGGCGAACATACCGACTGGGCCGGCGGCTATCGCCGGATTAACGGCCACCTCGAAAAGGGCCTGACCATCATCACCGGCACCAATCAGGGCCTCCATGCCGAGGTCAAAACCCATCCCGCCAAACTCATCCTTAAGTCCACCCTCGGCGACGGCTCCATCTTTGGCCCCTTTGAGGTTCCCATGGATCGCGCCGCGCTTCTCGCCGAAGCCCAGAAAGGCGGCTTCTTCAGTTACGCCGCTGGCGTCGCCTACCAGGTCCTCACCCACTACCGCGTCCGCGGCCTGGAAATCAACAACACCCTCACCGACCTGCCCATCAAGAAGGGCCTCTCCTCCAGCGCCGCCGCCTGCGTCCTCGTCGCCCGCGCCTTCAACCGCCTGTACGACCTGAAAATGACCATCCGGGGCGAGATGGAATTCGCCTATCTGGGCGAAATCACCACCCCGTCCCGCTGCGGCCGCATGGACCAGGGCTGCGCCTACGGCACCCGCCCCATCCTGATGACCTTCGACGGCGACCGCGTGGACGTCGACGAACTCTCCATCCCCAATGACCTGCATTTCGTGATCGTCGATCTCCACGCCGGCAAGGATACCCGCGAAATCCTCAACCGCCTGAACCACTGCTACCCGTTCGCCGAGGGCGATATCCAGCGCGGCGTACAACAGTACCTCGGCCCCGTCAGCGCCGGTATCACCCAACAGGCCGCCCAGGCCCTGCGCGAAGGAAACGCCGCCGCCATCGGCGCCCTCATGCGGGAGGCCCAGACCAATTTCGACAAGTACTGCATCCCGGCCTGCCCTTCCCAACTCACCTCTCCCGTCCTCCACAAGGTGCTCGCCCATCCCGCCCTGCAACCGCATATCCTCGGCGGCAAGGGCGTCGGCTCCCAGGGCGACGGCACCGCCCAGTTCATCGTCAGGGACGCCGAAGCCCAGGAAAACGCCATCGCCATCATCGAACGCGACCTGGGCATGAGTTGCCTGCGCCTCGTCATCCAGGGTGGCCGGCGGGTCCGGAAAGCCGTCATCCCCGCCGCCGGTTTCGGCACCCGCCTTTTCCCCGCCACCAAGGCGCTCAAGAAGGAAATGTTCCCCATCATGGACCGCACCGGCCGCATCAAGCCCGCCATCCTCGCCATCGTCGAGGAAGCCGTCCAGGCCGGCATCGAGGATGTGGGCATGATCGTCCAATCCGCCGACAAGGAAATGTTTGAGGACTTCTTCAACGAACCGCCACCCATCGAGAATTTCAACAAGCTCTCCCGCGAAAACCAGGAGTACAGCCGCTACCTCCTCGATATCGGCCGCCGCGTACACCTCCGCTCCCAGGATGTCCAGGACGGATTCGGCCATGCCGTCTACTGCTCCCGGGACTTCGTCGGCAGGGAACCCTTCCTCCTCATGCTCGGGGACCACCTCTATGCGTCCGACACGGACCGCTCCTGCGTCAGCCAGTTGCTGGATGTCTACGAGCAGACGGGCCGTAGCGTCGTCGGCCTCAAGGTCATGCCCGGCCGCGAAGTCGGCAACTTCGGGTGCGTCACCGGCATCTGGCAAAAGGAAGGCGAAATCCTGAACATCACCGAATTCGCCGAGAAACCCGACCTGGACTATGCCCGCACCCGCCTCCAGGTCGACGGACTCCCGCCGGATTCCTTCCTGACCGTGTTCGGCATCTACATCCTCAAACCTGAAATCTTCGACCTGCTCGACCAGAACATCCGGCACAACCTCAGGGAACGCGGTGAGTTCCAACTGACCTCCTGCCTCGATGAACTGCGCAAACTGGACGGCTTCACGGGCTATGTCATCAAGGGCCGCCGTTTCGACATCGGCCTGCCCGAAGCCTACCGCCAAACCATGATCGACTTCCGCAACGCCTGATCAGGGCGTAGATTCAGTCTCGACCCCCGTGCCCTCGCGTGGACACCGCTGCAAGTGCTAGCCTCGATCCCCGTGACCTTGCGTCACGGGTGAAGGAAGTTGAGCCAACACGAAACCATTGCCCCCCACCCCCCGTTTCTGATAGAAAGCAAACGAACAAGGAAGGCGGGGATAACTATGTTCCTTTACTACATTGACGCAGCAGGTAAACGGCAGGAAGTCCGATTGCTCGGAAGAACCTCCCTAACCTTTGGTCGCTCCAGCGAAGCCGATGTGTGCATCCCCGACAACCGCGTGTCCCGGATCCACGCCGAAGTCCGCCCCTGGAATGGCGACTACGTCATCAAGGACTTGAAATCCCGCAACGGCATCATCATCAACGGCGAACGGGTCGATGTCGCCGTCCTCAACCCCGGCGATACCATCCGCATCGGCGGCGTGGACTTCCACATCGCCAAGGCTTCCGAAAAAGGCACCTCAACGATCGTGCGTGAAGTCACCCAGGAACTCGACCAGGGCAAAAAAGGCTATCGCACCATCCTGCGCGAAATCGTCAAGAGCACGGAATCCAAACCCAAGCCCTGACGATTCTTATCCATCCCGTTCAGGGCGCGGCTCGCGCGCCAACAGGGACTCCACTGCCGCCTGCGGCTCCTTGCCCCCGCTCACCATGGCATGGACTTCCTCAATGATCGGCGCCGATACTCCCCTCAGCTCCGCCAACTCCCTCGCCGTGGCCGCATTCGTAATCCCCTCCGCCACCTGCTTCATGCCGCCCAGAATCGCCGCCAGCGCCTCCCCGCGCCCGATCCGCTCGCCCACCGTGTAGTTGCGGCTCAAGCGACTCGTACACGTCAACACCAGATCCCCCATCCCGCTCAATCCCGCGAACGTCGCCGGATGCGCCCCCATCGCCACCCCCAGCCGCGTCATCTCCGCCAACCCCCGCGTGATCAACGCCGCCTGGGCATTACAACCAAAACCAATCCCCGCGCAAACCCCCGTCGCCACCGCCATCACATTCTTCAGACACCCGCCCAACTCCACCCCCACCACGTCATCAGAACTGTAGACCCGGAATCGCCGACTGTTGAACACCGCCTGCAACTTCACCGCGCGATCATGATCGCGACAGGCAATCACCACCGCCGTAGGGGCTCCCACCGCCACCTCCGACGCAAAACTCGGACCCGACAGCGCCGCCACCGGCCCCAACCCGAGCACTTCCTCCGCCACCTCGGTCATCCGCCGGTGACTGCCCGCATCCAACCCCTTGGCCACACTCACCAGCAACGCCGACGAGGGAATCAGCCCGGCAAACGAACCCAGTACCGTCCGCATGAATTTCGTGGGACTGGCCAGCACCACCACCTCGGCCCCCGCCACCGCCTCTGCCCGGTCCGCCGTCCACTGCAACCCCGGCGGCAACACAACGCCCGGAAGATAGTCAATATTCTCACCGCGAACCCGGATGGCCGCGATCGTCTCGGGAAAGGGGCCCCACAGGCACACACGGTGCCCGTTCCGATGCAGCGTCAATCCCAGCGCTGTTCCCCACCCGCCATCACCAAGAATTGCAACCCTCGCCATGGGTCCCTCACTTCGCCGCAGGATCCGCCTCTGCGGATTTCTTCTTGGAAAACCGGTGCTCCGTGCCATCCAGCAGGCGCCGGATATTCGCCTTGTGACGCCAGACAATCAGCGCCGACAGCACCGTCAATGCCACCGGCAATCCCAGACCCGCCCCGCGATACATCACCCAGGCTGCCCCCGCCACCGTCACGGCGGCCACAATCGAAGCCAGGGAAACATAGCGCGACGACGCAAACACAACCACCCAACAGAGCAATCCGACGCCTGTCGCCGCCGGCGCAATCCCGATCAGCGCCCCGGCACTCGTGGCCACACCCTTCCCCCCCTTGAATCCAAGATACACCGGCCAGGTGTGCCCCACGATCGCCAGCGCCCCATAGGCCAACCCAAGCCCCCCGGGACACGCCGCCCCCGACACCTTCGCCACCACCAGCGGAAACACCCAGGCGGGCCCCCACCCCTTCAGGGCATCCGCCACAAAGGTCAGAATCCCCAGCGTCTTGCTGACCGACCGGAACACATTCGTGGCCCCAATGTTACCGCTCCCTACCTTGCGAATGTCCACACCCTTCGCCCGCGAAATCAGCAACCCGAACGGAATCGCCCCCACCAGATACGACAACACCCCAAACCCAATCACCCACATTGATTGCCCACAACAGAAACAGTTCATATTTCCCCCATCAACCATGAACCATTAACCATTCTTCTTTATCCGCCGCTGCCACAGCAACTGGACAATCATCATCACCTGGTTGGCCGTCCAATACAACACCAGCCCTGACGGCATGGAGTAAAGGAACAGCAGCATGATGACCGGCATGAACATCATCATCTTCTGCTGTGCCGGATCACCCGCCGAAGGCGTCAGATGCTGTTGCCACGCCTGCGTGGCCGCCATTACCAGCGGCAGGATGTTGATCGGGAAGGGCAACACTCCCGCCAACAGGTTCTCCGCGGCGCTCAAGTCGCCAATCCACAGGAACCCTGCATAACGCAACTCGATCCCGCTTCGCAGCACATTGAACAAGGCGAAGAACACCGGAATCTGGATCAGCATCGGCAGACACCCGCCCAGCGGGTTGACCTTGTGCTCGCGGTATAACGCCATGGTCTCCTGCTGGAGCTTCTGCGGCTTGTCGCGGTATTGATCCTGCAACGCCTTCACCTTCGGCTGCAGCTCCTGCATCCGCTTCATGCTCTCCGTCCCCTTGTGCGTCAGGGGCCAGAAGATCACCCTCACGATCAGGGTCAACAGGATAATCGCCACCCCGTAGTTGGGAATCACCGCGTACAACCAGGTCAGCGCGACAACCAGAATCTCGCAAACCCACTTCAGCGTGCCGAAGTCCATCACTTCCTTCATGTGACGACCCAGCGGCCTGATGGTGGAAAGCTCCTTCGGCCCGACATAGTATTCCAGCGAACGCACCGCCGTCTCCCCCGGCGCCAACACCCGTTCAGGGAAACGCATCGCACCCGCGACACGCGAAGGCACCGCCACACTGGCCCATGACCGGCTCTGCGCGGGATCCTCAGTGGGATCCACCACCCGATCGACAATCAGATCACACCCCGCCGCCCCGCCTTGCGGCGCCAGGATCTGAACGAAATACTTGTTCCTTGCCGCCACCCAGTCCATGTTCTGGCTGATCCGCTCCCGGATGCGATGAGGCAGCGGCTTGGTCATCTTCGGCCGACCAATGCAACCGTGTCCGCGAATCGGTTCCTCCTGGAAATAGTCCGCCAGCGTCAGATCATCCGAGAACCACCGCTTGCTCGCCCAGTGCCGCACCCCGCCACCCCCCGCCGACGGCAGGGAGTCAATCCCCAGAAACTCCACCCCGGTCATCCGTTCCTCACCCTCGAGCATCTCCATGTCGCCCAATGTCATCGCCACCGCCGGCACCGCCCGCACCTCGCCGGCCGTGTTGATCAGACGATCCTGCACCGTGAGCAGGTAACGTTCGCCCAGCGCAATATGGCGCTCCAACCGGACCCCGTCCGCCCGCGTCGCTTCCAGCCGGGCCGCCGCACCGTTGGAAAGCACCGTGATCGAGTAATCAGCCCCGACATCCAACCCTTCCCATCCTTCGTACGCCAGCGCCGGGATCCGTTTGAAATCCAACACCACCGGACGCAGATCCTTCTTGGTCACCGAAAAGGACGGCAACTCAACGGACACCACACCGCCACCCCGCGACGTCAGGGTTGCATGAACAAACTGGTTGCTGATGACAAAGGTTTCCTCGGGCCTCCGATCGGTGGTGGCCGCCTGCAACACGGGCGCCTCCGCCACCACAGGCTGCGTCTTGACGGCGGACGGCGCCACTTCCCCTGCCACCGGCGGCACCGCATTACTGGCCGAATCCGTGACAACGCCAGGCGTTGCCGCTACGGGCGGCGGTGCAAAAAACTTCTGGTACACAGGCCCCCAGGCCAGCATGGCGCCAAACAGCGCCGCGATAATCAGGATGTCTTTGATCGGTAGATTCTTCTTGCTCATCGCCTGTACTCCAAAGGGCTGTTTCCCAGCCCGTCTTATCGTTCCCTCACGAGACCATCCCGCTCCACCCGCGGCGGAACCGGATCCACGCCTCCCGGATGAAAGGGGTGACACCGCACCACACGCCGGGCCCCCAACAGGATTCCCCGTAGCACCCCGTGTGTCTCAATCGCCTCGATCCCATACGCCGAACAGGTGGGATAAAACCGGCACTGACCACCAAGAATCAGCGCCAGACTGCGTTGATACCCCTTGATCAGCAAAATGAACGCCTTGCGGATCATGCCCCCAGCCCCGCCTTCCGCGCCAGTTTCAGAAGGTCGGCCACCACTTCCTCCCAGGTCGCCATAATAATCGTCCGCCGGGCCACCAGAATAACATCCACGTCTGCCGTCCACCGGTGCCGGTTCAGGCGCCAGACTTCCCGCAACCGCCGCTTCGCCCGGTTCCGGCGCACCGCATCGCCAATCACACGACTGGCCACCACGCCCAGACGCATCGACGTCCCCGGCCCTCTCCCTACCCACAACACCATGCAACGCCCCGCCAGGGACCGGCCCTGCTCATAGATGGCCGTAAAATCCTCAGGCCGGGTCAACCGCTGGGCTCGGCACAACCCGACATCCGGCCGTTCCACCTTCCCTGATTCGGCTGTCCGGTCTGTCGTCATCGCATTCGTCCCCGCCCGCTATTTCTGCGAACCGCCTCCTGAAACACAAAATGAACGCCGGCCCTGCCCATCCGGGCAAAGCGCCACCCGCCAGCGTGGAGTTGCCTCCACACGCCCGCGGGTAACGGCGTTCATCGTCGTTCCCTGCCCCTTCGGGCTGAACAGGCGCTGTTACTCGGAAAGCTTTTTCCGCCCTTTTTGACGGCGACTGGCAATCACTTTGCGGCCTCCGACCGTCTTCATGCGTTTCCGGAAACCACACTTGCGCTGGCGCTTCTTCTTCTTCGGCTGATACGTCATCTTCATCGTTTGTCCCTCGCTAACCTCTGCAATCCGACTGAAAAGGGGTTCAAAGTACCATTTATCGCTTTTCTGTCAAGCCACCGCTGGTGTATACATCAAGTCCGGCATATGCACTCTTCATGGTATATCAAGAACGCCCGACTCGTGGACCCTGCTTCAAACCGGGATTCCATCGGCGATCTCTTCATCCAAAACGGCGTCTTTGCCCCTCTCCCCATCAACCATTCCGCCCTTCCCCGGGACTGCACCGTCATCGACGCCGCCGGCCTTGTGGCCGCACCAGGCTTGATTGACCTGCACGTCCACCTGCGCCAACCCGGCAATGAAGCGGCGGAAACCGTCGAAACCGGTTGCAGGGCCGCTGTCCAAGGCGGGTTCACCACCATCGTCGCCATGCCAAACACCAATCCCGCGATGGATTGTCCCTCCGAGATCGAAGCCCTCGCCACCCGGGCCGCCGCCGCCAATCTCGCCCGCGTCCTGCCCGCCCCCTGCATCACCCTGAACCGATCCGGCCACGCCCTCACCGATATCGAGGCCCTTGCCCGCGCCGGTGCCGTGGCCTTCACCGACGATGGCTGCACTGTCACCAATACCGCCCTCATGGAAGAGGCCATGCGGCGCGCCGCCGCCACCGGACACCCCCTCATGGATCACGCCCTCGACCCGCGCCTCGCCGGCAACGGCGTCATGCACGAGGGGCCCCGCTCCCAGACCCTCAACCTGCCCGGCATCCCCTCCGAGGCCGAGACCACCATCGTCGCCCGCGATATCCGCCTGGCCGAAACCACCGGCGGCGCCATCCATATCCAACACCTCTCCGCCGGCGAGTCCGTGACCCTGATCCGCAACGCCCAACAACGCGGCCTCCGCGTCACCGCCGAACTAACCCCCCATCATCTCGCCCTGACCGATGACGACGTCCGCCCCGACCGTGCGGATGCCTTCAAAATGAATCCCCCCCTGCGATCATCCGCCGATCGCAAGGAACTCATCCGGGGCCTTGTTGACGGCACCATCGCCTGCTTCGCCACCGATCACGCACCCCACACGGCCGCCCTCAAGGCCCGTGGTTTCTCCGGGGCCCCCTTCGGCGTCGTCGGCCTCGAAACCGCCGTCGGCGTCACCTTCTCCCTGCTTGTCCGCAAAGAGCTCCTTTCCCTGACGGACTGGGTAGCCCGATGGACCACCGGCCCCGCCGCCATCCTGGGCCTGCCCGCCCCCTCCCTCGCTCCGGGTCAACCCGCCAATCTGGTCCTCCTCGACCTGAACACCGAATGGACCGTCCAGGCCGACACCTTTGCTTCAAAATCCCGCAACACCCCCTTCGAGGGCTGGTCCCTCCAGGGACGCGCCGTCATGACCTTCCGCGACGGCATCCAGGTCTTCTCCTCTTCCCTCCCCCATCAACCATTCCCCATCAACCATTCCCCATCAACCATCCCCAAAGAAACATCGTCCTCATGGGCTTTATGGGAACCGGCAAAACCACGGTGGGCAAACAACTGGCCAACCGACTCAACATGGAGTTCATCGATATGGACCATATGATTGAGACGCGGGCCGGTAAACCCATCACCCGTATTTTTGCCGAAGAGGGCGAACCCCATTTCCGACACATGGAACGCGAACTCACGATGGAACTGTCCGCCCGGCAAGGGCTCGTCATCGGTTGTGGCGGCGGGGTCGTCCTTAACCCCGACAACATCCGCGATTACCAGGGCACCGGCCTGGTGGTCTGCCTGACCGCCTCGCCCGACACCATCTTCAAACGCACCGCCAAGGCAAACCACCGCCCTCTCCTCGAGGAGCAGGACCGCCTCCAGCGCATCCGGGAGT
This sequence comes from Kiritimatiellia bacterium, assembly GCA_044344495.1. GTDB lineage: Bacteria > Verrucomicrobiota > Kiritimatiellia > CAIKKV01 > CAITUY01 > CAZDUS01. Next base: position 19,686 of record JBIJCW010000004.1, read on the forward strand.
TGCTCGAAAAACGGCGCGCCCTGTACGGCTCCATCCCCCACCAGATCGACACCGATTCCCAATCCCCCTCCCAAATCGTCACCACCATCCTGGCCCTGTACAAGTAACCTGAAAGTCTACGGGCGGCTGACGAGAGCAAGCGCTCCCATCTAGGCAACGCGTCGTTCGGCATAAAACCTCCAAAGGTGGTAGCGCTGGGCAAAGGGATCCCCCGCATGCGCGGCACACACACGCAGGATCTTGTGCAGAATCACGTAGTTCAACCCAATCCGCCCGGTTCCCCCGTTCAATCATGTCATCAATCGCGACCATCGAGAAACCTTGACGATTAATATGCCTGTGCTGCATGAAAGAACTCTTGGAAAAGAGAGCCCTGAAAACAAGTGTGGATTTCGTCCGACTTAAGAAGCCGCGCCAGATTCCGGAGCTGACAGTTCACCGCCACTCCCGTTCGCACCCCCAGCAGGGGCGCCACCGCCCTCTGCGTCAAGCCCCCCCTATACCCCAACCGCACTCAACGCAACCTGTTTCTATGCTCTGACCCCTTGAGCCCTTCTTTGTATCAGCCTCACGGCCTATTGTATCAGCGTCACAGGGTTCCGAACTAGCGGGGGACTGATTCAATGAAGCCCGCCAAAACGCACTCACTCACATTACGTCAGATATACGACTGCAAAACCTTCGCCCAATAGAAATACGCAATTCCATCAATGCGCATCCTGCTCGTAGTTAATATGTTACACACTGTCGTCCACATGATTATTGCGTCCAGATTGCGTGATGACAGTCACTTATACGCAATTCCTTTGTCGTCAGATTCAGTCTTAGCTGGGAACCATTTTCCCCCACGTGTAGCACCATGCAAACATACATGGCCGCGACGTTTCAACTCTCGGATCATATTTTGCACCTGATCTTTTGACAAACTGGGCAACACTTGGACGAGCTCCTCGAGCCTGCTTCCCTCAACCGCATTCTCGCGAATATGCTTTAGCAACAGAGCCTTATTTGTCTCACGATCCAACCCCTTCTTTCGGGTATAGACACCCTTCTTGCCTGTTGCAGCATAAAACCGCCTGCCAAGAATGAAACGTCCCTTGGCCGCACGCTCCACAACACCCAATTCCACCAAATGCGGTAAACGCTCACGCAAGGGCTCCGGGATGGGTTGTTCCCTATGCACCGTATTCACCAATAGGAAATCCTGGGTGCTAAAATCGGCTAATGTTTCCTGCCCGATGCGCTCCATTAATTGAAGAAATCTTGAATCCTGAACAAGGCCATCCAAGTTAAGAATGACATGATGCCGGTCCGTGCCGCAAAAATCCGGAACCTGTTTGGCTTGCTTGATGCTCAATTCGAACATCAGGTTCATTCCCTGGCCAGACCGTTCCACCAGACCGCACCGCGCAAAAATATCAGCGACCCTGCGGTTGCGAGGCGATTGCCGGTCAAGGATGTTTTCCAGCGTGACATCAGGAGGCAAACCACCAGGACTGTCAATGACCAACCGGTGTGGATACTGGCGTATAATCACACTGCCGCCCAGTTGGTAACTCCGATGACTCACTGCATTCAGAATCGCCTCGCGCACTACGCGCTCATCAAAAGTGGGAACATCGAGAACAAACAAACCATCCTGGTAGTGCTGCTTATCGTTTCGCAGGTTGATCAACTCCCATAACCGATCATAAAATGCAAAGAACCCTTGCCTGAATTCCTCACGTTGCTGGGCCGGCCCGGAAGCCTCCGTCGAACGGTATTCAAAGATCACTTCAGATTGCCCAAGCAATCTCCCTAATGCTTCTCGTTTCCCGAAAAGCACCAATGCCGCATACGTTATGCGATCTTGAACCAATGCCTCGCAATCGCACAGCAGTTGCTCGGGAGACTTTGCCGACAACGTCGCATTGCCCGACTTGGCAATCCACCGCTTCCTGAAGTTTTCGATGGCAAGTGGATCCAAGTCATCCCACTTTGCCTCCTCACAGACATCAGCGGAGAAATCATGCCCGCCTTCCGCAAACACCGCCTTCAAGTCTGTTTCCGACATCGGGAGGAGACTGTCACCCTTCCGCGCCCAGTATATTCCGTCATATTGAACCGGCATACCCACCGGCCGTGAAGGCACATCGAATACCAGCACCCGCTTACCATCTTTTTCCAACAAATGAAAATCGAGCCGCAAGTGCAACCGTTCCATCAAACCGGCCCGCGTCCGTTCCGGCTGGTCAAATGCCCGAGAACCCACTACTCGCCGTGGTCGTTTGTCGCTCACTCCAAAAACAACACACCCGCCGCCCTCATTGGCCATGGCACAGGCATACTTAACGAGTTCTTCAAACTCAAAACTGTTTTTTGCCTCTTTGAATTCGATGTTCTCGCCTTCCTTGGCGTCCAACAATACGGACAAATCCGGCGTTCTCATTACTGTGCCCTCTCCCTTCTCAGCAACTCCCGATATTCCAGATACCCCTTCGACCCCAGCAAGTGCACAATCTCCTCCGTCTGGTCCCGGATACCGGCATCCTCAGACACCATTCCCTGCTCCAGAATCGTCCAAGCTCCTTTAGCCTAGGCATAACACAACCCCTCCATGTCGTGGAGGTTCTGGAGGATCGTCAGGACCGTCTGCTTGCGCTCAACCTGTGCCATGGACTGTCTTTCCCATCCGTGTTTTCCGGATACTTCATGCCGTTTCAGTGCGCCAGTCGCACGGATTGCAATCTGTCACACAACCCCCACCCATTCAACACCAAACCCGCACGGGTTCCCATTCTACAGACTTTCGAAACCCAAAATATTTGTTATCTTTCTCTCCTATTTGTCCAACACAACCGAATCATGCCGCCATCACGAAAATACCGCCCCTTGTCCGCCCCTTACGCCCCACGCCGTGGCCGCCCCCCGCTTGCTCATCGTCCTGCCGCCAACACCAACCGGAACCTCATTCCGCTTAACACCAACACCATCCGGAAGAAGGCTCTCAAGGACTACGAGAAACACGAACGCGCACTGGAACAACTGAAGGCCCAGTTGAAGCAACACCACGAGCGCGATATCCCCGGCTTCCGCTCATGGCTCCATCAAACCTTCGGCCAGATCCTCACCCGCTCCCGCGAACTGGTTGAAAAACTCCGCGATAAACAGGCCTTCATCAACGAAATCGCTTCCCTTGTCCATCGCCACCAACTCTCCGAACCCGAGGCCTACCTCAAGGCCAAATGGCGCCGCGCCCACCCCAAGGAAGCCGAGGCAGAAGACCTCCGCCTCGACCAGGAAGAGGAGCAACGTCGCAAACAGAACCCTGGCTCCCGCGATCCTCAGAATGATGAAGGCGATGAGGATGATCCCTTTGGCATGGGCGACGGGGATTTCAAATCGATCCCCGATGAGGATTGGGATGACTTCGGCGACTTTTTCGAGAATTTCTTCGGCCACCGCCCTCCCGCACGTACCCCCCGTCGATCTCACGCCGAGGAGAAAACCGTCAAGGAACTCTACCGGGCCATTGTCCGCCGCCTTCACCCCGATCATCACGGCCACATGACCGATGCCCGCAAGAACCTCTGGCACGAGGCACAGGTGGCCTATTCCCGCCATGATACGCAGGCCCTCCAGAGCATCCTCGCCCGCTGCGATAGCGAAGAAGCCGGCCTCGGCACCCACACCCCCATCTCGCAGATCCTCCTGCTTTCCCGCCGCCTAAAACAAGCGCTCCAATCCACCCGCTCCGAAATCCGGCACGCCAAGTCGGACCCCGCCTGGGATTACCAGACCCGCATCACGAAGCCCGCTTTCGTCCGGAAAATCCGCGCGGATCTCACCAACGAAGCGGACTATCTCACCGCTGAACTGAATTCCATCGACACCCTGTTAGCCGAGTTGGAATGGATGGCAACCCATCCCCCACCCCCGCGCAAACCCTCCAAGACCCGCCGGGGCAGGAAACCGCCTGCCAACGACGAGAACCTCGACTGGCTGTTCTGAAGTGCATTTCGCTTGACCAGAAGCCCGGAAAACGGGTTACTCTCTCAAAGTGATCGATACGCCGTTCCCCAACGTCTACCATGAGACCGGATACCGTCAAAGTGCTGCTGGTGGATGACAACAGGGAGGATGCTCTGTTGACGAAAGCCATGCTGGCCCAAGGCAAATCCACCCACTTCATCGTTGATCTCGCCTTCTCCTATGATGACGCTCTCGACCGGCTCACCAACACCTCCTATAACCTCTGCCTCGCCGACCTGAAACTCGACATCGACCATGACGCCCTCGAATTGATGCGCACCGCCGTCACCAAAGGCTTCCACGCTCCCTTCGTCGTACTTACCGGCATGGAAGACAGCGCCACCGAAGCCCTCGCCATCCATGGCGGCGCCGCCGACTACCTCATCAAGGGCCACTTCGAACCCGAAATGCTGGAACGCGTCATCCGGCACGCCCTCGAACGCCAATTCGCCCAGGATGAACTCAAACGCATCGAAGTCGAACTCCGTACCTCCCGCGACGAACTCGAGGAACGGGTTCAACAACGCGCCGCCGAACTCTCGAAGGCTGTGGCCGCCCTCCAGACCGAAATCACGCGCCGCATCGGAACGGAACAGCAACTGCGCGAAGCGATCGTCAAACTCGAGCGCCACAACAAGGAAAAATCGGAGTTCGTCGCCAATGTCTCACACGAACTCAAGACACCGCTGACGTCCATCATGTACGGCACCCGCAACCTGCTCAAGGGCATCGCGGGGCCCCTGCCCGACCAGGCCAACCGCTACCTGCAAATGTTCGACTCGGAGTGCGAACGCCTTGTCAGCACCATCGACCGCATCCTGGATCTCAGTCGCCTGGATAACCATGCCCTGACCGTCAATCCCGTCACCACTCCCCTCCGCTACCTGATCTCCCGCACCCGGGAGTCGCTGCGAGTCCAAATCGAGACAGCCCGCCTGACCCTGGATATCGGCACCACACGCGGCCTGGACTTTGTACTCTGCGACCCCGGCATGGTTCAGCGCGTCCTGCAGAACATCCTGTCCAACGCCATCAAGTTCACTCCCGTCGGCGGACGAATCTCCATCGCCATCGTCCCCGGAAAGGATTCTCCGGGCATGGCGGCCATTTCCGTTACCGATAACGGCATCGGCATTCCGCCCGCCGCCCTTCAACGCGTGACCGAACGCTACTTCCGCGTGGGAACCCACATCTCCGGAACCGGTCTCGGCCTGGCCATCTCCAAGGAAATCATACACCTCCACGGCGGCAGTCTCGACATCGCCAGCCCCCCGCCCGACACCCGGAATGGCACCTGCGTCACCATCACCCTGCCGGTCGCCCCCGCACCCATCCTGATCATTGCCACCGATAACCTCTCCATCCAGGCCCTGCTGGCCGCTCAACTGATCTCCCGCGGTTACCTCGTGGACTCCCTCACCAGCGGTGAGGCCATCCTCCAGCGCGCCATGAAGACCCCACCCAACATGATCCTCATGGATATCCATCTCGAGGACATGAACGGCTCCGATGTCATCCTCCAACTCAAGGAGGCCCCCGCCACCCGCCATGTCCCCATCGTAGCCGTCACCGGGGCCTCGGTGGATGAGGAAACAATGGATCTCTTGAACCGGTTCTCCATCCCCTCCCTCCGCAAACCCTGGAATATGGAGGAATTGTACGAACTGATCGAAAGCACCTTGATCGGTATCACTCCCTTTCAACCCGTACGTCAGGAGGAACACGCATGACCACCACACCCGATCGAATTCTGTTCGTGGATGACGATCCCGCCGTCCTGCTTAGCGTCGGCGACCAGCTCCGCCTCGAGGGCTACGAGGTCATTACCGCCTCGTCCGGCGATCAGGCCCTCCAAGCCCTGAAAACCATCACCCCTAACCTGATCATCCTGGATATCAGCATGCCCGGAATGACCGGTCTCGCCTTCCTGAAAAGGATCTCGGGCGCCGACGAGAAACCCCGCTACCCCGTCCTCATCTTCACGGCACGCGCCAACATGGAGCAGTTTTTTACCGAAACCGCCGTTGAAGGATTCCTGGCCAAAACCAGCGACCCAGCGCTCTTGACACAAGAGATCAAACGCATCCTGCTCAAACACAAGAAGGCCAGCCGCAATGGAAGCGAACCCCACCGCCACCCGCATTTGATGTTCATCGAAGACGAGCCCCGCCTTTCCATGCGCCTGCGCAGCTTCTTCACCGCCGCCGGCTACGAAACCACCGTGCTCAGCGACAACACCACCCTGATCGAAACCCTGCGCACACGAACCCCCGATGTGATCGTGCTGAAGGAAATCCTCCCGAACATGACCGGCAGTTCCATCGCCGCCAGCCTCGCCTCCTTCACCTCCGCCCGCGGTATTTCCGTCATCCTCTACGACATCAGCGGCCTGCACCGGCCCGACGCCAAGTTTGCCAACGTGGATCGGTTCATTTGCTCCAACACCCCGCCCGACTTGCTGAAAGCCGTGACGACCGTCCTTGGCGGCAGGACCTGAGGCCGCCTGCGCCCGCGTAGAGACTCCTGCTTGCCAATCTCCGACAACCCGCTTGCATCCCCATTGACATTCTGCGGCAATATGAACATTATTGGATTCGCGGAGGTAATCAGTGTCTTCAGTTGACGTTCTGTTTATTTCGCAGATTCTGGCGCCACGGGATACCGGCGATCCCATCGTTTACAAACCCTTGCGCCTCGAACTCCACAATCAAGTGGCTTCATTCCCTGTCCTACGGGCCCTGGCCAGTCCCGATCCGCAGGCCGCCTTCCAGCATCTGGCACGCATCCGGACCACCATGGGCACCTCCCCTGTCCTCACCGGCCCATTCCTGAAGGATCACATGGCCCGCCTCGGGTTGAATCTGCTGGAAATTCCATGCCTCGAAACCGGCATGGATACCGTCCATGCGGCCATTGCCAACGGCGTCCGGCTGATCGCCCTGTCCACCACCTGGTTGCCCGGGTCGCACGGCGCCACCCTCATCCGTAATGCCGCCCAACGCCTCAAGGCCGCCGCCCCGGGCATCCCCATCGTCGCTGGCGGCGTCGGCGTCCGCAAGGGCCTGCGCGCCCGCAAACTGCTGCAGGAAGGTAAACTCAGCGGAATGTCACCCGATGAAGTCGCCGAACACTATTTCCTCATCGACGCCTCCCGCGATCTCGATCTCGAGGCGCTCATCGTCAGCGAAGGCGGCGAAAATACCCTTGCCGCCATTGCCCGCCGCCTCGCCGAAAACAGGGACTTCCGCGACCTCCCCAATCTCGCCATCCCAAAACCTTCCGGCTACCACTTCAACTCCACCGTCCCGGAAACCAGCGATATCGACGGCGGCATCGTGGACTGGCGCCAGCACACGGACCGCCTCAAGCATTTCGAGGCCCCCATCCGCACCGCCATGGGCTGCCCCTTCCGCTGCGAGTTCTGCGACTTCATGGGCCTCTATGAGCCCCGCCTGCGCTCAGTCGACAGCCTCATCAGCGAACTGAGCACCTTGTCCGCAGCCATGCCGGCGCCGCGCCGCGTCTTCTTTACCGACGATAACCTGGCCGTCACCCGTAACCGGATCACACAATTCACACGCGCTCTCGTCAAGGCAAACCTCGGCCTGACCTGGCGTGCTTTCATCCGGGCCGACGCCATCGATGAGGAAGCCGCCGCTCTCATGGCCGAGTCGGGCTGCCGCGAATGCCTCGTCGGTATCGAGTCCGGCGACCCGACCGTTTTGCACAACATGAGGAAGCACCTTGACCCCGAAAAGGCCCTGCGCGCCATCACGCTCCTGGACCGGCACGGCATCGGCACCCAATGCACTTTCCTGGTCGGCTTCCCCGGCGAGTGTGCCGCCTCGATCCAAAACACGGCAGATCTCATCTCCTCGATGCCATCCGGCCATAGCGCCCGCGCCATCCATCGCTACTACATGTTCCGATTCGAAGTGGTCCCCCTTTGTCCCGCCGCCACCCCAGAACGCCGCGAGGAATTTGGCCTCAAGGGAACCGGCGAAACATGGTCGCACAACACCATGGATTCGACCGAGGCCGGCCACGCAATGCGTACGATCTTTGAACGCGTCTCCGGCCCCTCCCACCTGTACCTGGAACATTTCCCCCCGGAATGGCCCGTCACCGAAACCAGACGCATCATGGAGTTTCGCGACGCCTTCCAGAAGAACCGCCTGAAACAACTTCCGGATGATGGCGGCGCCGCCTTGCTGAACCTTGTCCGCCAGGCAGATCAACAGGCTGCGCGACCGGACAGGATCGGATAACGCATGCCGGCTAAACCACTCCAAAACTGGCTGCTCGTCAACTATGCCGGCTATCCCTACTCCCCCAGCAGCCTGATGCCGGACAACGGTCTGGCCAACCTGGCCGGCGCCCTCATCAAGGACGGTCGCACCGTCCGCATCCTCGACTTCGCCACCGTCGGAACGATCCGCCGGATGACCTCCCCCGATCTCCGCCACCGCCTCGCCCGCGAATGGCAGGCCCTGCGCCGACCGGACCATGGCCCACTGACCGCCCTGCGCCGTCTGGTCGCCCTGCCGATCCTGCAACGCGCCGAAGCCGAACGCCGCCACCTCCAGCAACAGGCCATTGAGATCATCGGCGCCGAACTCGCCGATGCCGTCGAAAAACACCACATCGACGCCGTGGGCTTCAAACTCTGGAATGGCGACGGTCTCGAGGGCTCCGCCCGCCTCGCCTCTATCCTGCGTCAACGCCACCCGCACCTCCGCCTCTTCGGCGGCGGCCCTCATGTGGATCTCTTCATGGACCGCATCCTGCGCCGTTACCCCGTCTTCGACGCCCTCGCCCACGGCGAGGGGGAACACACCATCGTCATGCTCGCCCGCCACGGCGCCGAACACAAAACCCTGGGCGAAATCCCCAACTTGATCTTCCTGGAACCCGGCGGCACCATCCGCTTTACCGACGAACTCATGGTGGCCAATCTGGACGACCTCCCCCTCCCCGTCTACGACCCCGCCATCTATCCCGCCATGGCGGGCGACGAGAAAATCAAAATCATGGTGATCGATGAAAGCCGCGGCTGCCGCAACGCCTGCACCTTCTGCGTCCACCCCGTCAAAAGCAACAAGAGCGTCCGCCTCAAAAGTATTACCCGCCTCCTGGCGGAAGTCAGGGACTTGGATCACCGGTACGGGATCCGGGCCTTCCGTTTCGCAGGCTCCTGCACGCCCTATACCCTCCTTAACGAATTCGCACGGGCCACCTTGAACGAAAAACTCCCCCTGCGCTACGCCTCCTTCGCCCATATCCGGGACGCCGATGACGCCGATTTTGAAACCATTCGCCGCTCCGGATGTGTCTCGCTCTTCTTTGGCATCGAGTCCGGCTCCCAAGCCATCCTCGACGCGTTGCGCAAAGGCATTCGGGTCGAGGATACCCGGCGCGCACTCCTCAGGTCCAAGGCGGCGGGAATCTTCACCGTCGGTAGCGTGATCTTCCCCTGCCCGGGCGAAACCGCCCGGTCGGAAGCAGAGACTCTCGCCTTGCTTCAAAATGTCGGGCTCAACTCCCTCATGCTACAGGCACCCATCGTCGCCCCGCGGACCGCCTGGTTCCAGTCGCCCGACCAGTACCATATCCGGCTCGCCGACCCCGACCATTACCTCAACGTCGCCATGACCTGGAAAGTCAAACTCCAGTTGCCTCCCCGCTTCTGGAATTCCATGCCCATCGAAATTGACGGGCGCTCCTACCGCAAGGTGCTGGCCATGACAGGCGCCTTCGCCCGTAAAGTCGGGCGACTCGGAATCCCAACCTCCATCACCGACGAAACCTACCTGATGAGCGTTCAGGCCGGCATGGAGGCCGGCCGCTTCCGTGACACGGCTCTCGGCGCCTTCTTCTCAGGCGACACGGACACCATCAGCGATCTCGCCCGTTCCATCAACCATACGGCATTACCGGATGGGTATTCAGAATTCAGAAGTCAGGGTTCAGAATAGGGAGCAATAAACTCACTCCCTTTGCACACTCGCCTTTGCGCTCGTCGGTGATTCATTCTGGATTCTGACTACTTGTATTATCACCACAGGGCGCCGTTATCGTGATCCTCGTCCCCTTGCCAGTCTCACTCTCAATCCGCATCGTGCCACCATGCGCTTCCACCGCCTGACGCGCAATGAACAACCCAAGACCCGTTCCCGTTCCCGGTTTGGTGCTGAAGAAAGGCTCCACCGAACGCTTGATTTGCTCCGGACTCATCCCACAGCCATTGTCCTCCACTCCCAACTCCACTTGCCCGCCATCACACCGGCACCACACCTTCACCCGTCCAGTGCCAGGTTGAACCGCCTCAACGGCATTCACCAGGAGATTCTGAAGCGCCCGCGTGTACTGCATCCTGTCAACATTGATCACAGTGGCTCCATCATCCATCTCGACCATCAGGACCACCTTCCTCTCGTCAACCAGCGAACGACAGTCATGCACCACGGCATCACCAATCTCCTGAACCCGAATCGGTGCGCGGTTCAGTTTCCCACGGCTGATGTCCAGCCACATGTCCGCCAGTCGCCTGCACCGTTCCGCGCCATTTTCGATTTTATCAAGGTACGCCGAGGTCTCCTGCCAGCGGTCCCCAAAATGGGTCTGGACGTCCTTCAACTCGGTGGACAACAGGTCCACATACGCCGTGACCGCCGTCAACGGCTGCCGTATGTCATGCATCAGTTCCGCAGACTTCCGCCCCAGAACCGCCAGATGCTCTTTCCGCACCAACTCTTCCTTGAGCGTCTGATTGAGTTGCCCCAGTTCATCAACGGTCTGCCGTCGGCGCCTTTCCACCTGAGTGCGCCGCACATACCGGTGCACCACCTCACGGATTTCAAAGGCATCGAACGGCTTCTTGAGATAGTCGTTGGCACCCAGCCGGATGGCTTCCTGCGCCGTTTCCAGCGCCCCGAATCCAGTGAACATCACCACGGACACCGCCGTGTCCAGGTCGCGGATCGCCTTCAACCCCTCAATGCCGCTCTTGCCCGGCATCCGGATGTCCATGATCACCATGTCGGGATGATGCTCCTTCAACATCGTAACCCCGACATCCACCGACTCGGCGCACAACACGTCGTATTCCGTCTTCAACAGGATCCGCAGACTCTCACGCGGACCCCGTTCATCATCAATGACCAGAACCTTGGGGCGCGCGACCTCCGCGGTTGCTGCATTCGCCGCGTCAGAATGTGCATCCATAAGTCACGCTCATCAAATGGGAACTGGTCTCGTACGTGCCCGCGTAGGCGGGATTCTCCTCCGGGGAGACCTCACGGTCACCGATCACGCTGTAACCGTAGGCAAGATCCACCCGGTGCCCGTTCCGGTGGAGACCGGCCCCCACCGAAATCACGTGGCGATCCGCATCCGGCAGCGTCGGCGCCAGCGTTGCTTCCGGCACGGGGCTTTCTAGGAAGATATACCCCGCGCGTAGCGTCAGGTCCGACCGGACATCCCACTCGGCGCCCAGACCATAGGTCCACGTGTCATCCCATTGCTGGGGAATCGCCACCGGGGCCATCGGGTTTACACTGCCCGGCCGCTGCACCAGGGGATTATTGCGCCCGGCATCAAGGACAAGGTTTTCATACTTGGAAAACTGCACCCACTCCACATCGGCTTCCACGCGGACGTTGTCGGTAATCTTCACCGCATACCCGAGCGCGGCCACCGCCGGAAACTCAATGGAGGTATCAAAGTCACTGCCAGCCGAAATCCCCAGGGCTTCGCCACCCGGAGGAAATCCCGCAAAATCAGTATCACCCTCGTAGTCCACCTTCACCGCGGACCGATAGGTCAAGGCCACGATATGCCGGGGCACCGGACGGAAGGTCACCGCCGCATTGCCGCCAACACCCACACCACTGCCCTGCATCCGAACTTCCCCGTCCGGGATCAATGGGTTGCCCGTCACCATCCCCCAGGGAAACACCTGCTTGAGATCCAGACTTGACCAGTACACATCCAACCCCGCCGCCACCGACACCTTGTCGCTCATTTTCGCCGCCAGCGTGGGATTCAGGTTGACCGTCTTCATCTCCGCAAAATACGGCGCCGTATAGCGGAACACACTCTCTTTGTCCCATACCGTGGACTGCCCGAACGGCGTGGTCAACCCGATGCCCGCCGCATACCGGGAATTTTCGATCGGAGTCGCATAAAACACATTCGGCAAGTACTTCCAGGGATCATCCGTCGTGGAACCGCCCATCGGCGACCGGTACTTCGTCTCGGTATTGATCAGAGTCACCGATGCCTCAAGTTCAGCCCCCTTCAACTCCGTCAGGTTCGCAGGATTATGCGCCACAGCAGCCGCATCATCGGCCAGCGCCACCTTGCCGCCAACTCGCCCAAGCGCCGCAGCACCCTCCGGCGGATTCCTAAACCCGTTGGCATAACCCACCATGGCCACACTGCAAACAGCCACAACCACCAACCCCCACTTTTGCATCATCCTGCTCATTGAATACCTCCGCTATTGTTGTTCGTCCACGATCGTCAACAGCAAGGTCCTATAGCAATCGCAGTGCCAAATCACAATAATCAATAAGTAGTAGTTTATCTTCAATATACCACAATATATAGCGATATTCACAATGGCGACTACTGACATGAATGTGCGACTGCACAAAAATGATCACAAGCAACAACTCCACGACAACCCACTCAGTTGCTGCAAATAACGCCGCCTTGTCTTTGGTAAACCCATGAATTTTACAAATTATTTGTTTGCCTTTGCTTCTACAATGTGATGTTGTGTTGTTCATAAATGAACATTGACACCTCTTGTTCAACTTTGAACACAAGAAGCCATTTTTAGTGCATGTTCAATGGAAAATGACTCCTATTGCTAATCAGTGATTCGAGTGACGATGGCTACACCAATCAGAGTGGTCATAACGGGTCTTGGAGTCGTCGCGCCAAACGGCATTGGCAAAGATGCCTTCTGGTCATCCATTCTTGAATGCCGCAGCGGCATTAAGACAATCAAGTCGTTTGACGCAACCGGATACCTAAGTCGTATTGCCGGCGAAGTTCAGGACTTCAATCCTTTAGTCCATGTTGGACCTCACATCAACACCAAGCGGATCGCCCGTCAAACCCAGATGGCACTGGCGGCCGCCTACGAGGCTCTCAAGGATGCATCCCTCACGGAATATCGCAAAGACGATCAGCCATTCCCCCTGATTCTAGGCGTCGGCTCGATCGCCATTGAGGTCGTTGCCCAAATCCATGACCGCCTGCTGGCCCACGGGCCTGCCCGCATGCATGCACACCTGGCCCAGGCCTCGCATCCCCATCATGCCGCCAGTGTACTGGCCCAATACATCCCCCGTATCACCCAGGCCACAACAACAGGCTCCGCCTGCACGGCGGGAATTGACGCCATTGCCGCCACCGCCGATCTCATCCGACGCGGAAAAGCCGAAATCGGGATGTGCGGCGCCACGGACGCCCCCATCAACACCTTGACCTATTCAGCCATGGCAGCAGGCGGCTTGCTCTCCATGCGCAACGATACCCCGGGGAAAGCCTGTCGTCCGTTTGACCTTGACCGGGATTCGGGAGTCCTCTCCGAAGGATCGGGAATCCTGATTCTGGAAAGCCTTGAACATGCCCGGAGGCGTGGGGTACGGCCTTATCTCGAGATCACCGGGTTTGCTACCCGTGTGGATCCCGACCTCGCTCAACCCGGTTCTGGCCTTGAAGACACCATGCGTATGGCTCTTGCCAACGCAGGCATAAGAACAGAAAGCGTGGACTATATTTCCGCCCATGGCCCCGGACATCCCCTTATTGACCGCATCGAGACGTTAATGATCAAGAAAGTCTTCGGGCCTCTTGCCTACCGGACACCGGTAACCTCCATCAAGGGCGTTATCGGAAGCCCCCTCGCCGTCGCAGGCCCGCTCCAGGTCATCGCCAGTTCCCTGGGCATGCGAAATGGAATTCTGACTCCAACAACCAATCTTGACAAACCCGACCCCGCCTGCGACCTCGACTATGTCCCCTGGAAAGCCCGACGTATTGACGCCAAGGTTGTATTGATCAACTCCCACGGACTGGGGGGCAATAACAGCACGCTCATTGTCGAGCAGCCCCCGGGGCCCCTATGAACATCTTATCCATTTTCCATCTCATCGCCGTCAGTTTTGACGTGGGGCTGGGCATCAGCGTCTATAAGACCAACCCCCGCCGGCCAACCAATCAACTATTCCTGATCCTGTCCGGCATTCTGGCGTGTTGGCTCATCGCGCTCGCCCTCGCCTTTTCTGCTCCCTCGGATCGCATCACCCTGTTCTTGATTCGCTTTTGTCACAGCATGGCCGCCCTTTTCCCGCTGACGTTCGACTGGCTCCGCCAGTCCATTCTTTTCCCCGCCGACAGCAGCTGGAAAATCATCACCCGTAACCGCGTCTGGCTGGGCGCGGCCATTGCCTTGTCGCTGACCGCCTCCCTGACCCCGCTCATCGTGCAAGGCATGTACTTCCCCTCCAATTCCGCCCACCCCGCCACGGCAGTCCCGGAACCTGTCTTCGGTGTGGCCTTTTGGCTTTTCCCGGTCTTCTTCACGGGGTCCCTGATCCTTCTCATCTGGGAGTTCGCCCGCTCCCTGAAACACCTGCAAGGCATCCGCCGCGCGGAAATGAACTATGTCCTTCTGGGCGCCGCCCTTGGCCTGTTGTCCGCCCTCGGATTGGTCATCCTCGTTCCCCTGTTCATGGCGACATCCGAGCCCATTCAACTTGCCCCCTTGTCGGTCATCGTGCTGGATGTCGTCATCGCCTATGGCATCACCACTCGCCGCATCATGGACATGGCCTACGTCTTCCGAATGGCCATTGCCTACAGCCTGTTGATCTTCTATCTCTCCATCGTCTATTTCGTCACCTGGTGGCCGGTAAACCAGCTACTCTCGGTTTTCCACATTTCCAACCACCCCATCGCCCATTTTCTTGCCGCCTTGACAACCGCCTTCTCACTCGCCCCGGCTCACGGCCGGATGCAACGGTTCGCCAATCGCGTCTTTATCCATTTTGCCCCCATGGATGTTTCCTCCGCCATGCAATCGACATCCAATATCCTGCGATCGATTACCACGATAGACGCCTTGGTTTCTGAATTCGCCCGCCTGGTGGCGGAGGCGACGGGCACGGATCAAGTCCGCATCCTCTTCGCCAAGGACGATTCCTATGTCGAACGCTACCCGCTCACTCCAGGCTCCACACCGTTGACAATCAGCCAACACGACATCCTGCCCCAAATGCTCAGGGAGAGCGGCGAGACCATCGTCCCGGACATCATAAAACGCCTCAATCCCAACCCCACCATGGCGCAGACCATCCAGTTCCTCGACAATATCAAGATCTCCGCCGCCGCCGGCATGCGGTCCCCGGACGGCCTTGAAGGCATTCTCCTCCTTGGACCCAAACTGTCAGGACGCATCTACGGAGCGCCCGACCAACAGGGACTGCAACTCCTGTGTAACCAACTGGCCATCGCCCTGAATAACGCCCGCCTCTATACCGAGGTCCAAAATGCCAAACTCTACAACGACCTACTCGTGGATGGCCTCGCCAGCGGCGTCATCGCCGCCGACACCAACAGCAACCTGACCGTCTTCAATCGCGAGGCTCAACGCATTCTCCACCTCGCCTCCGCTCCCACCACCCTCGCCGCCATCCCCCCCGCTCTCGCCGACGTCTTCACGGAAACCATCACGCAAGGCCAGGGCACCCGCGACAAGGATATCATCCTCCCTTGGCCCGACGACACCGAAACCCCCGTCCGCGTCAGCAGTTCCGTGTTCTACAGCCACACCGGCCAGATGATGGGCGCATTCCTGGTCATCAACGACCTCACCACCATCCGCCATCTGGAACTGCAAGTCCGCCGGACCGACCGCCTCGCCAGTATCGGCACCCTCGCCGCGGGCATGGCCCACGAAATCAAGAACCCCCTCGTCTCCATCAAAACCTTCACCCAACTCCTCCCCGAACGCTTCGACGACGCCGACTTCCGCGACACCTTCACCTCCCTGGTCGGATCCGAAGTCAAACGCATCGACACCATCGTCAACCAACTCCTGCGCTTCTCGCGCCCGTCCCGCCCCACCCTCACCCCTTCCCACCTCCACGAAATCCTCGACCACGCCACCAAACTGATGAGTCAGCAACTCCGCCAGAAAAACATCCGCCTCGAGCAACACTTCGCGGCAGCCTCCGACCTGATCAACGCCGACGCTCAGCAGTTGGGCCAGGCCCTCATTAACTTCTTCCTGAACGCCATCGACGCCATGCCCGACTCCGGCACCCTGACCATCACCACCACCACCGACAACCATCCTCTCTCCCCTCCAAACCATCACCCCAACGGACGCCATATCGTCCTCTCCATCCAGGACACAGGCGAAGGCATCGCCCCGGACGCCCTCACCCACATCTTCGACCCCTTCTTCACCACCAAAAGCCACGGCACCGGCCTTGGTCTTTCCGTCGCCCACGGCATCATCCATGAACACAGTGGCATCATCGACGTCAAGAGCGCGATCGGGCAGGGAACCACATTCACCCTTCAGTTCCCACTGTTCAACGACGGCACGGCACCAACATGAAATCACCCCTAACCTGTCTGCTTTGCAGTAATTCCGACACATGGGCTCAACGCCTGTGCGCGGGATTGGACGCCATCGTCTCGGTACAACAGGTGCCTTCGCCCCACGAACTGTCCGCCGAACTCGACCGCCAGCCCGCCTGCCTCCTCCTGATGGATCTCCAGTCTCCCGGCGTTTTCGACCAACTGCACCACCTGACCGCCTCCTGGCCCCACGGCCTGATCATCGCCTTTGGCGTCCCCGGCAGCGACCCCATGCTCGCCGCCCAGGGCATGGGACTCTATGCCGTGGAAGACGCCGAGGCGGACTATCGCCGAATCGCCTCTCTGGTTGAACGCGCCTTGACTCACCTGTCCACCGCCGAGGATAACCGCCGCCTGCGGGCGGACACCGCCCGCTTGTCCGCCATCATAAGTGCCGACGCCATCCGGCACACCGACACCCGCCCAGCCTGCCTCACCGTCAGTGATTTCTCATCCGCACTCCGTCAGTTCAGCAATGTGGACTCCCTGCTGCACCGTCTCGCCGATGAAACCGCCGGCACCCTGAAGGTGGCGCGCGTAGGCATCTTCTGCCGCACGCGCGACGGCGAATACTACCGGCTCAGGGCAAATGTCCGGTGCATGGAAAACACCGCCGAACTGGAATTCGATGCCGAACACCCGCTCGTCCGCTGGCTGAAACTCCGGGCCCACGCCATCACCCGTTCCAACCTGAACCGCACCGAGGACCCCACCACCCGGCTCGTCCTCGCTCAGACACTGGATCAACTTGGCGCCGAGGCCCTCGTTCCCCTCCAATCCCGCGACCGACTCCTCGGTTGGATCCACGTGGGACACCTCTCCACCGGGGCCCCTTTCGACAATACCCATGTCGAGAACCTGATCGCTCTCGCCGACTGCGTCTCCACAACGCTTGAGAACGCCCTGCTCCTCGAGGAGGTCACGCTTCAAAAAACACTGGCCGAAACCCTCCTCCATGCCCTCCCCTCCGGCATCGTCGCCGTGGATGCCGACGGCATCGTCCGCTGGTGCAATCAAGCCGCCCGTGACATGGTCGGCGGCAACACCGAAGCCGCCACCGGACACCCCATCGAGGCTGTCGACGGACGTCTGGCCGATATCCTCCGGCGCACTCTGGGCGAGGGCGGCGTCCCCGGTAATGCATCCTGGACTGATCCCTCCACCCGCCGAAGCCTGATCGTGCGCACAGAACGCCTGGTTAACCGGGCTCTCTGCCTAGGTGCCCTGGCCATCATCCAGGACGTAACCGATCAGGCAATCCTTCTGGAAAAAACAGAACGTCTCGAACGAGCCACCTTCTGGGCCGAACTGGCCGCCGGAATGTCACACGAGGTCCGAAACCCTCTGGTCACCATCAAAACCTTTGCCCAATTACTCCCGGAACGGTATGACGACAGGGAATTCCGGGCCGAGTTCAGCAACCTCGTCTCCGCGGAAGTGGACCGCCTGAACGCCATTATCAATCCGATCCCCGGCT
>JBIJCW010000224.1:0-3347 GCA_044344495.1 Kiritimatiellia bacterium
TAACCAGCCCCCCCCCTCCCCCAGACCTACGACCTCGGATGAAACTGCTGATGAACCGACTTCAACCGACTGGGGTCCACATGCGTGTAAATCTGCGTCGTCGCAATATCGGCATGACCCAACATCTCCTGAATCATCCGGAGTGGGGCCCCATTGGCCAGAAGATGCGTCGCAAACGAATGACGCAGGGTGTGAGGCGAAACCTTCTTCGTGATTCCCGCGTGGCGCGCATGGGTACGAATCAGTTTCCACACGCTTTTCCGGCTGAACTTGTCGCCCCGGAAGGTCAGGAAGACCTGCGGCACAGGGCGTTCCTTGGCGTATTTCGGGCGTACTTCACGCAAATACGTCTCCACGGCCTGCCGCGCCTTGGCACCCACCGGCGCCACACGTGTCTTGTTCCCCTTGCCCGTACACCGCAGATAACTGCTGTCGAAATGCAGATCCTCGACCTTGAGTTCCGTCAACTCCGACACCCGTAACCCCGTCGCATACATCAACTCCAACATCGCCCGATCCCGGACCGCCAAGGGCGACCCCTCCCCCACAATGGCCAACAGCGCCTCCACCTCCCTGATCGACAGCGTCCCCGGCAACACTTTCCAGAGCCGGGGCGACTCCATGACCGCCGTCACATCCTTCTCCAGCAGATTCTCCTGGACCAGATACCGGAAGAACACCTTGATGGCCACCAGACGGCGCGCAATGGAGTTCACTGCGAGGCCGCGATCCCGTTCGCTCTCCAGGAACTCGAGCAGGATCTTCCTCGTCACACCGCGCGGCGAATGCACACCATGGGCCTGCAAATAACGGGAAAAGGCGGCGAGATCATTGCCGTAGGCGGCCCGTGTCATGGGGCTCAACCCGCACTCGAAGGAAACGTAATCCAGAAACTGCTCAACCAGCGCGATCATCAATAACTCCAACGTCCGATCACGCCATCCCAACTGGCGGAGACCTGCCTATTTCGTCCCTGCCCGGAACGCGTCGCGCGCCTTGGTATCGGCGGGAATATCGCCGGCATCGAACCCGGCCTCGGCAATCGTGAATTCAATATTCTTGATGGCCAACTTCATGCTGTCATACGTCACCGTCACCTTGCCATCTTCAACTCTGATGGAGTCAACCTTGACCCCATCCGTCTTGCTGAGCGCCTTGACCACCACATCCGCGGCACGGGCACCCACCACCTGGGGACAGGTCAGCGTAACGGTTCGTACATCCTGCTGACGACAGGACATGCAACCCAATCCAATAACGACAAGAAAAGCAATAGTTACCGTTTTCATGGGCACCACTATAGCCAACCCGGAATCAATCCGTACAGTGCATTCTTGCCGGGGCCGCGCATGCGGGCGCATCTCGGAGTTTTGGCGATCCCCGCGACCTCTTGTCCGCCGCAGCTCCAGCGAAGGAGGTTAAGCCGCAGGTGAAGAAAGTTGGAATGCCGTGCCGTTCCGTTTCGCCCGCCCCGCACGTCACGGCACCGCAGACACTATCAACTTGCCTTTGCGGCACCCCATTTCGTATGGTTCACCCCTGCGTCTCATGGAGAGGTGGCCGAGTGGTCTAAGGCGCAGCACTGGAAATGCTGTGTGCTCCTAAAGGGCACCGTGGGTTCAAATCCCACCCTCTCCGCCATCCTTCGCTCTGCGCTAACGCTTGAGCTACGGATGGTCTGCGACCAAGAGCCTTGTGGATGCCGAGCGCCTGGCGACGGGCAGCCGCAAGCGGGCGTTTTACTACTCGTTTCTGTCGGGCGTGGCCGAACCGGTCGGCGCCGCGATCGGCGGCGTGTTTCTAATCCACTACATGAGCGATGCCGTGTTCGGCATGCTCTTTGCGGTGGTTGCCGGCATTATGGTCTTCATTTCGCTGGACCAACTCCTGCCGACGGCCGAGAAACACGGCGAACACCACCTCCGCACGTACGGCCTGCTGGCCGGCATGGCGCTTATGGCCATGAGCCTGTTGCTGCTCCTGAAGTGATCTGCGATGTCCTTCATTTTGCCGGTTTTCCGACTTGGCCTTCGTTCACCACCGGGAGCTCGCGGCGCGCTGCCCATTCCGTCCAGCCTGCATCGTACCAGCGCACATTCGAGTACCCCAGCAGGTGCTTTAGTACGAAGTAAGCCTGGCTGGCCTGGTGGCCGGTGCGGCAGTGCACAATGACTTCCGTATCCTTCGACGGGATCATCTGGGCGTAGGCAGCCGCGAGGGTATCCAGCGGCTTGAAGGTGACGACCTTGTTGGTCCCCGAAACGATGTCCTCGGTGTACGGCCGGTTGAGCGCGCCGGGAATGTGACCGGCGCGGGCTTCGTCGGACTTCTTGCCCGTGTAGAAGTCTGTTGGCCGTACGTCAATGATCACAGGCGCGGGCTTGCCGAGTCCGGAGACGACGGTGCGATAGTCCACGGTGAAGCGATCAGGATTTCGGGGTGCCGGGTAATTCGACGGTTTCACGGCGGGCAGCGCAGAGTCCGCCGGCCGTCCCTCTTGCGCCCACTTGGCGTATCCGCCGTCCAGGATGGTGAAGTTCATGTGTCCCAGCCGCTCGCACGCCATTCCAGCCAGCGTGGCGTCGTGGAACTTGTCGCCGGACACGAAGACGACGGTGTCCCCAGGATTCAGGCCCAGAAGCGAGAACTGAGCCGTCAGCATGGGGGCGGGCAGGAGCATGGACGGTACGCCCCCGACGTTGCCGCGGAGGCTCTCCACGTTGAGGCTGAGCGAGCCGGGAATGTGCTCGGTGTTGTACTCTGGTTGGGGGCGTAGATCGATGATCTTGATGCTTGACGCCCCAAGTTGGGCGGCCAGCCAGTCGGTCTCGATAGCGCGAGGCTTGGCGCTGCTCGCCGGCGCGGCGGCGCCGCCCGCTTTGGCGGAAACAGCGGGCGCACTGAAGAACGCACGCCAGGCGGTGACACGGGCCGCGGAGGCCGCGCTCAGCGGTTCCGGCCGGAGCGACACGGGCTTCAGGCATCGCTCCCGGAAGCCCTGCAGGCCGTCCGTCAGCAGGTAAACATTGGAGAACCCCAGCCGCTGGAGCGAATCCCGCGCCTGGGCGGGATGGGTCATTCCGTTCGAGTACAGCACGATCGTCCCCGTGTTCCTGTGGGGCTGGAGGGCTTCGACCAACTCCGGCAGCGCCACATTGATGGCGCCGGGGATATGAAAGGTCTTGAACTCCGACCCGGACCGGACGTCCACCACCACCAGATCCGGCTCGCCGGCCATCAGACGGTCTGCCAGTTCTTCCGGTTCGATGTGGTCCCCTGCCTGGTCCACCTTGGCCAACAGCGCCTTCTCGTCCGGTGCCGCAGGCGCGGCGGCATGCCCCATGTCC
>JBIJCW010000056.1:0-11762 GCA_044344495.1 Kiritimatiellia bacterium
CGCCGCCTGTGCCCTTCGCGAGCTTCGCGACTTCTGTTCAAATTCTTCTCTTTCCCGTCCTATCCGTAGTAGGGTTCAAATTCATAGAAGAATTTTGTCGTGCGCCCGCCAGTGACGCGTCCGTTGAATAACCATGTCCAGAGCCGAATTCCATGGTAAAATACAGTTGCGAAAAATCCGTCGAGGTCCGCTTGGCCCATGCAAACCCTGAGACAAAAGATATTTCTCCTCGTACTCGGTGTCTACGCACTTATCGGCATTGCCGCCTTTGCCGCCTTTAATCTCCTCCTCACCCACCTGATAACGGAACATATCGGCCGCGGGTATGTGGGCAAGTACGCCCTCGCCAACACGGCCTCGGTGCAGGAACCGTTGGCCCGTGAGATTGTCCTCGCACGCCAGCTGGCAGCATCGCCGGTCATCCGGCGCTGGGTCATGAACGAACAGGATCCCACCCTCCATCAGCAGGCCATGGGCGAACTGGAGAGTTTCCGCCAGCGGCTCGCCGAGGCCAGTTGGTTCGTCGCCATCGATTCCTCGCGTCATTATTACTTCAATGATCTGAGCAATAGTTATGCCGGACGGGAATTGGTTTATTCTCTCTCCCCCGACCAAACCAAGGATGCCTGGTATTTCGCCACCCTGCAGAACGTCCGCGACTACGCCCTGAACGTCAATTATGACAACGTGCTCGACGTCCACAAGGTCTGGATCAATGTGGTGATGAAAACCCCGGACGGAACCCCCATCGGCGTCGCCGGCACAGGACTCGATCTCTCCGGATTCCTGAAATCGTTCACGGATCACACCGAACCCGGTGTCGAACACATCCTCCTGGATCAGCGCCTGGCGATTCAGGCACATCACAACCGGTCCCTGATCGATCATCATTCCCTCGCCAAGACCGACGAACAACGCTCAACCATCCGCCGCATCATCACCAATCCCGATGACCTGCTACACCTGGACGACGCCCTGGCCAAACTGAAGGGTGGCAGCCGGGAAGAGACCTTCCGAGCCACCCTCAACGGCAAACCCGTTCTTGTCGGCGTCGCCGGTATCAAGGATCTCGATTGGATCGAACTGACCCTCTTGGACCCCGATCAGGTACTCCGACACCCCCTCTTCATCCCGCTGTTCGCCCTAAGCATGGTCATCGGCCTGCTATTGATGGCCATTACAGGAACGCTCCTCAACCGCGTGGTGCTAAAACCCCTGACCGAGGTCACCGCCATGGCCCGCCGCATCTCCGCCGGGGACTACTCCCAGACCCTGCCGTCCGATCGCCGTGACGAAATCGGCACCCTGAACCAAGTCTTCTCCGAAATGAGTGCCAAAATCCGCGAGAACACCGAAACCCTGGAGTCCCGCATCCGGGAACGAACCTCCGAGATCGACAAAGCCCATCGCGACCTGCAAGTCAGAATGGATGAACTGAGGGAAGCCCATGCCAATGTCAGGACCCTCGGAGCCATGCTGCCCATCTGCTGCTCCTGCAAGAAGATCCGCGACGACAAGGGCTATTGGAATCAACTCGAAATCTACATCCGGGACCACGCTGGCACCGAGTTCTCCCACGGCATCTGCCCCGATTGCCAGAAGAAACTCTACCCCGAACCACCCAGCCCCTCCACCGGAAAGGCAACCCCGGGTCATTTTCCGGATTGAATGCGGATGCGGAATAAGGTCTAGTAGCCCCGCCTTGACGTCAACACAACACGTCAGGAAGGGAGACTGGCAGTATGAGCCTCCGGACAACAATCATCCGCAGCGCGACCGCATTGACCCTGGCCACCACCATCATGGTGGTGGCACTGCTGGTCTATTGCCAGTATTGCCAGTTCACAGCAGGCCGCATGAGCCTTCATGATTACGGCATCTACTTCAACATGCTGTGGAACACCGCCCATGGCAACTGGTTCACCTACCTCGCCGACCAGAGCTACTTGAGCACCCACCTTTCCTTTTCCCTCGTCCTCCTGTCACCCCTTTTCCTCCTGTGGCACAATCCCCTCCTGCTGACGGTCATCCAGTGGCTCTCCCTGGTGGCCGGACTCCTCGTGGTCTGGCGCATCCTGACACTCGCCCGCCTGCCTCCCTTCCTGACCGCCGCCCTCCTCTTCCTGTTCACCGCCTATCCCTACACCCAATCCTCCATGCTCTGCGAATTCCACGGCGTCCACCTGTACTATTTTCTCATCCCCTGGTTGTACCTCTGCCTCGCCTTCCGCAAGTCCTGGGTCTGGCTCCCTCTGGTACTGCTGGCCGGCCTGCGCGAAGATGCCGTATTCATTATCATCCCGATGCTCGTCTATTTCGCCGTGACCGACCACTGGAAACCGGGTTTCCTCTGGAGCCTCGCCGCCACCGCCTATGGCATCCTCGCCCTGACCGTCCTCTTCCCTTGGATCAACGGCATCACCATCTTCGAACGTCGTGATGTCCTGCTCAATCCCGATGCCATCAAGCACTCCCTGGGCAGCCAGATCACCCAGCGACTCCTTTCCCTCTTCCGCCTCTTCCTCCCCGCCGCCCCCCTCTTTTTCCTCCGCCGCCGGAACTGGATCCCCATCGTTGTCTTTCCGTCCCTGCTTCTCATTATGCTGATCGCCAGTCCGGAACGGCACCATTACGGCATCCACCGCCACTATTCCGTCGGGGTATTCACCTGTCTCTTTCTCGGCCTCATCGAGGCCCTGCGCCGCACCTCCCCCCTGACCGCACCCACCCTCACGCCTGCCCCCGCCCCCCAGCCTTGGCGCCTGGCCTCCTTCTTCGTCCTGTTGACCGTGATTTCGCACTTTGCCTGGGGCGCCATTCCCTGGGGCATCAGCAATCCGCGAATGGTCTTCCGCAAACCGTCACCCTACATCCCCATCATGCTCCACGCCGCCCGCAGCATCCCCGCCGAAGGAGTCCTGCTGACCGATGAGCGATTGGCCGGTTACCTCGGGTTCCACCGCTCAGTCGTCACCTTCAAATCCATCCGGACATATCCACATAGTCCCGACTACATCCTGTTCGATATGACCATCCTGAATCCAAACCGCTCAAGCACCCTGCGCCCACTGGTGGCGGGCACCACCTTTGGCGTCATCGCGTTTGAACCCCCGTTTGTCGTTTTGAAACAGGGCGCACCCACCACCCGCAATGCCGAAGTGATAGCCGCCGCCGATGCAATCACCCCCAAGACAAGAAAACCCAACCCATAACGCGTCTGGCTCCACCACCCTCCATTCGCCTCGTTCGCCGCACCACAATCCCCGTTTCACGTAGCGGAACTGCTCAGCAGTTCCGTCCGGGTTGTTTCATTTGAAGAATGTGAAGCCTTGACCCCAATGTCTCTTCTTCTTTCAGCGCCGGCCTCTGATCGCCGTCTCCGTCCCCACTCAGGTTGACAATAAACATATTGTTGCGGTTGACAATCGGTTGACAATCGGTTGAGAATCACAAACGCATCATGAAACGCATCATCCCCATCGTGGTCTTCCTCGCTATCGCCGCCGCCTGCTTCATCCACCTCGGCACCCCCTCCCTCTACGAAACCGACGAGGGGTTCGCCGCCAACCGCGCGGACAGTTTCTATCGCCACCACACCTGGCGCCTCTCGTTCGACGACGTGGGCGAGACTGCCCCCCAGTTCCGGAAGCCGCCCCTCCTCTACTGGTGCGTCGCCGCCCTCTACCAGGTCATGGGCCGGACCATGTGGGCCGTCCGCCTGCCCACCGCCATCGCCGGCTTCCTCTGCGCCCTCCTGACCTGGCGGCTGGCCCGCCGGTTCTTCGATAACACCACCGGTCTTCTGGCCGCACTCCTGCTGGTGACGATCCCTTTTGTTCTGCTCCACATCCGCACCGCCATGCTGGAAATGCCGCTCGTCTGCCTCCTGCTGGCAGGCGCCTATGGCTTCACCTTCCTCACCCGCCCCTCCTCACGCGCCGCCGCACTCGGCCTGTCCGCCGGGGCCGCCATCCTCCTGAAAGGCGGCGCTGGCGCCTACGTGCTGGTCGTCCCCCTTGTCTTCGTACTGATCTACCGCCGCTTCCGTCCCGCCGCCCTGCTCGAGGGGCTCATCGCCATCCTCGTCGCCCTGCTCCTGCCCCTGACCTACTTTGCCGCCGTGCCCGCCGAGTACCGAATGACCATGCTCCGCCACCTCTTCGTTGAGGAAGCCAGCGAACGCATCCGCGTCTTCCACAACATTGCCCTCCGCCTTCCTGGCGCCCTCAAGGTGCTCACCAACACTCTCGGCTGGCACGTACCCGCCGCCGTGCTGGGACTCTGCGGCTATGCCGCCGGCATCCGCCGCCATAACGCCTGGGAGCGCTCCGCCTTCATCACCCTCGTCATCATGGCCGCCCTGCCGCTCCTCTGGGTCTATGCGTCCATGGTCCACCCCTTCCCCCGCTATCTCCTCCCCATGTATCCCCTGCTCCTCATCCTCTCCGCCGGTTTCGCCCGTAACACGGCCGCCCTCTTCCCCGTCAAACTCCAACCATGGCTGTTCTGGGCCCTCATCGCCGCCATCGCGCTTCCCTCCTCCTTCGCCGCCTCCGGCCTCCTCTACCATCCCGGTCCCGACCGGGGCCCCCGCCCCGAACTCGTCCCCCTCGCCCAACGCCTGCAGGACCTCGTTCCCGAAGGCTCCAACGTCGTGGTCGAGGAACGCCTGAAGTGCCACACCCTCCTGTTCCACGGACGCCGCCCCATTGACTCCGTGGAGGACTGGCTCCTGACTGCCGCCCAACCCGGCGATTCCCGCTACGGCATCTTCCAACATGCGCCGCCACGCGACATTCCCGGCGTCATCGTGGAAACCCTTGCGGAGTCCGGCTCCTGGAAGTTGATGAAACTGACCGTGTCACCCACCAACGCGCCCTGGGCCGGCATCCTGTTCACCAAGACAACCCAACGTGACGCCGTCGCCGCCATGCTCAACACCATGGCCATCGAATGCACTCCCTTCGCCAAGGGCTTTGTCCTGCGCCATATCCCGGATGCCGCACCGGTCCACCTGCGCTATTTCAATCAGGACACCCGGATCCAGACTCCGGGAACTCCACTTCTGCTGAAACAGGGAGAACCCCTCTCCGCCTCACTCTCCCAGTCAACCCCCTGCGCCGGGTTCGATCTAATTCCCGCCACCAAACGCGAATCCATGGAAGGGTGGCGCATTGAATACAGGAACCTTGATCAGGAATCATGGACGTTACTCCGCACCGTGGACGCGCCGCAGGCCACCACCTACGCCGTCGTTAATGGCCGGCTTGAGCAAACCACTCAACGCGCCCTGCGCCTGAGATTTGCCCCGGTAACCGCCATCCAATGGCGCTTCACACGCACAGGAACAACCCCGGTCACGCTGATTGATGTGAAGGCCTTCACTGCGATCCCGTGACATCGTGTCCCCCGCACCTTCAGCGAAGGCGGATGCGTCACAGGTGAAGGGACCAACGATCCCCGTGACCTTGCGTCACGGGTGAAGGAAGTTGAAACAGACGACCGAAGCCCCCTCAGAACACGTACTTCACACCCGCGCCCATGACCGTGTTGCCCAGGGGAATCGTCCTTGCCGACTTGACGTCGCCCGCCGTTCGATACCCCATCTCGGTATCAAGATCCATATCGCGCCAATACAGGTCGGCCGACCAATGCTGGGTGAGGCGCACGTCCAATCCGGCCACCACCACAACCCCGTTGGCACTGTCCTTGGGCAACATCTCCCGGGTCTTTCCGCGAGCAACCGCAGGACGGCCCAAGTCCTCGTAGGCCTGCGGACTGGCATAACCCAGTGCCCACCAGGGTTCCTCGTCAAACGAAACGGACATGAACGCCATCCCAACCCCCACATGCGGCGTCAAACGGGTCGTGTTCGGATAACGGAGCATCACCGTGGCAATCGGCCCCCGGGCGATCATATTACCATCGCTGATGCCTTCCGGATCTTCATTGTGCGTCCTGGCTTTCACGTGGTCCCAGGTCAACTCCAGGCCGGAATAGCGGCAAAACCACCAGTCGGCGTACAACTTCGTGGGGGCGTGGTCCTGGATCGCCTCCATCTGATTGATGTGCCCAAGGAAGGTTGGATTGTCCTTCCGATTCGTTTTCAATTCATAATGCGTGATGCGCGTGCCGATACTGAACCGCTCCAGGGAGAAATCGGCCTCATCCACGCCGGTAATGGGCCCGGCAGGCTCCGCCGCGATAGGCTCGAGTACCGGAACCGGCACGGGGGTAGCGACGCTCTCCTGACCGGCACCCGTCGTCACGGCCGGCGCTTTGTCATCAACCACGGTTTCCGCATTCGCCATCCATGCGCCCGCCAACACCAAGCCCACGATCCAACGACTTTTCATCATTGTTTATCTCCCATGAATGAACAGACACGGCGGGGATATCTACCACGGAACCCTCCCCGCTTCAATGCCGAAAGCCTACACATAGATCAGCTTATGGGTCATGCCGCCATCCACCACCATGTTGGCACCCGAAATAAACCCGCTCTTATCCCCAGCCAGATAAACGGCCAGATGCGCAATGTCATCCGGGGTCCCAACCCGTCCAACCCAATGCTGGGCCTGGTCGGCCGGACTGTGCACCGGTTGGCTCCGCGACTCCGCTTTCTGCCATGCCCCGGTCTCAATCCACCCCGGACTGATGCAGTTGACCCGGATCTCCGGCGCCAGACTCGCCGCCAGCGCGTGGGTCAGCGCCACAAGGCCTCCCTTCGTGGCCGAATACGCCTCCGTGTTGGGCTCCGACATCAGGGCGCGGGTGGAGGCAATATTGATGATCACCCCGCGGTTGTGACGCAAGGCAGGCGCAAAATACTTCGCACAAAGGAACGGTCCCGTCAAATTCACGCCCACCACACGGTTCCAGTCATCCACACCCAGTTCGCCCAGCGGTCGATTGCAGGTGATGGCGGCGTTGTTGATCAGGCCGTGAATGCCGCCGGGAAACACAGCCTGCACCTCGGCAACCAGGCCCACCACATCCGCTTCGGCCGCCACATTGGCCCGGACGAAGCGGATCGGCCCGAGCGATGCGTATTCTGCCGCCGTTTCAACGCCGGCGTCGGCGTCAATATCGGCAATCACCACCGCGCAGTCATCCAACAGGAACCGGTACGCCATGGCCTTGCCTATCCCCTGCGCCCCACCCGTGATTACCACAACTCGCTTGTTCATTCCTGTGTTCTCCCTTTCCGCTCTTACCTTTGCCATCAGATTCAAATCACAAGACTCCAAGGTCGTAGACCTTGAGGCCGGCGACCTTCCCGCCGGTCACTTCCGGAAACGACTGAAAGCGCGTCAGGTTAACGCCAGGATCGCTCCAAACAAAGTAGTACCGCACGCCCAGCCGCTTGAGAGCGGGAATCACCTCGTCATCCGGTAGATCATACTGTACGCCAAAGTACGGCAAACCAAGATGGTAGGCGACATACAGGTTCTTTGCCCAATGGCGGTTGGCGGCAATACTACCTTGCAATCTTGCCTGTTGACCCAGAAACTCGCTGAGTTTCTTGGCCTCCCGCCCATCCCGGCTGCCGTACCGGAGGACCGTCTGCCATGCCGGATAGCTGGCAATCGACAGGGCCAAAACCAGCCAGACCGCCGTTCTCTTCCACCCGGACAAGAAACCGCTGTTCTCTAACCGCTGGGCCAACTGCGCCCCCATCAACGCCACCAGAATCAGACAGACAAAGAGATAGCGGTCCTGGACCAGGATCAAAACGTAACCCGCAGAGTAAAGCAACACGGTGAACAGCGGCAACGCCTCCCCGCCCGGCCGCAGGCAACGCCGCCACGATCGAACGCACAACACCAGAAAGGTCACGAGGATGACGAGAGACAACGGCGAATACATGCTGTAGATGCGGATACTATCAGCCAAATTCCCGATCAACACCCGGGTTTGATGCTTCATCATGTCCGCCGATGCCGTGGCGCTCCACGTCAGCACGGGCAGGCGCGAGGGGTCCTCCCACATGCTGATCGCCTTCGCATCCAGAGGCGCGATGAAACCCCGGTTGCGCAGCGGCGGTTGCCCGCGGAACTCCGGCGCCGACAAGGCCCTTGTGTAGGCCCCGGCGGTACCCACCGTCACCCCGCCGTACTTGCCGGACAACGCCGCGATCCACCCGCCCGTGAGCAGGGCAAAAACGGCCATACCCAGCACATAGTTGCGCAAAACCGCACACCGCTGATCCCTGTGGTCAGGATCAACCCACAACAAGACTGTCACCAGCGTGAAATGCGCGAGGAAGAAGAAAAAGGCGTACGCCTTGGTGAAGTAGGCCAGCGCCCCCCACACACCGCAGAACATCCCGTTGCGGCTACGATGGCGGTACCCTGGGTCAAGAATGACGACGAAATACCACACCAGCATACAGACCATCAGGAAATCGGGAGTGAGTTTGTGGAACGTAAAGTACCATAGCGCCGGCAACAACCCCACCAGCACCACCATCCGCAAACGCCCGGCCAGGCCGAACCGCAAGGCCAGCGCATTCAACCCGGGAATCGTTATCAGCCCGATCAGGATCGCGAGCAACTTCCCGGCCAGGAGCGCCTCCACCCGTAGCGCCAGAAACGGCACAAGCGCCCATGACAACAGGGGCCCCCAGTAGCCGTTGACGGCAACATGCCAGTCGCCGGCAAGATAGCGGCGGGCAACCGCAATGTAGGAAAGCCCATCCGCATTGATCGCCCAACGGAACCCCGGCAGCAAGGCCAATGCCACCCCCAGATAGACCAGCGAGAGAACGACCACACAGGCCCCAGTCGTCAGCGCTGGCGGGCATCCAGCCTCCCGTTCACCATCAGGCCCTCTGCGGGCTGCCTGGAACAAACTTATGTTGAGGAATGGCATGTCGGGCAGAACCTATCCATTCGACAGCAAGCGGGCAATCCCCAAGTTTTGAAGCCAATCCCCGTGACCACTTGCCCGCCACAGTTCCGGCAGGCGCATGACAATATTCTGAAAGTTTGTCAAAACTCCAATATTTCATGCCGGCGGGCATATACAGACATACATATTTTCATCAGGAAAAGAAGAGAATTTGAACAGAAGTCGCAAAGCCCGCGAAGGCGGGGTGGGGTATGGTTACGCTTCGCGGAATAACATGCTGGTTATTAATTTTCATGTGAGCTTACTGAAGGATGGAATCTCTCGAATGGTTTTGCGCGGAGCCGACATGGACGATGTTGATTTTTGCCCTTCGCGAGCTTCGCGACTTCTGTTCAAATTCTTCTCTTCCCCGTCCTATCCGTAGTAGGGTTCAAATTCATAGAAGACTTTTGTCGTGCGCCCAGTTCCGGCAAAGGAGAATTTGTGAACTTTATCAAACAGGAATACTGTGCGAAAATGACAGCCGATGAACGCAAGAATCGTCATTCTGGCCATCGCAGGCGCGATCCCCGCCCTGGCCGCAACCAACTACACTGGCGACGGCATCCTCTCTGGCCGGCTGGAACAGCAACGATGGCTGATTAACCGCGCCCGCTTTGCCCCGGAACGGGAAGCCGACCGGCTGGGCCTCACCAACAATCTCCCCGCCGGACACCCGTACTATGATGTGGCCGAGGACAACCTCGGAGACAATGCTTTCGGCGTCACAACCAATGAATGGGCCCGCTGGACCGTGGCACTCCCCCCCCTTGCACCCAACGCCAGCCTGGCCACGGCCGCCAGCAGACATTCAAGGGACATGGCCGAAAACTACGTCAGCCACTACAGCCACTACAGCCCTTCATCGAACTACTACCCGCTCGGCAGTAGCCCCGCCCAACGCGCAGCTTTGGAGGGTTACACCAACACGATCATCGGCTTTTACGAGAACATCGTGAACGGCGCCACAGGGTACAGTGAGCTGCCCTATCCTGAAGAGGGATACTCGTCCACCTACGCTCATGAGGCCTTGTTCGTCGATACTGGCGTCGACAACCGCGGGCATCGTCAGGCCATTCTGAACAACTCAGCACTGGAAATCGGGCTGGGGTCTTTCCGCACCAACTATTTTGAGGGTTTGTACTACTGGACCCGGGACTTCACCACCCAGGATTTCGGAACAGCCTCCACCAACCACTTCTTCACCGAAACCATTTTCCACGATGCCAATACCAATGGCGTGTATGATGAAACCGAAGGCATTGCAGGCATAGAAGTCCGCTTGTGGGATGGCACCAATCAGGCAGCCTGGTATGACATCTCGACGGCCAGCGGCAACTTCGCGGTTCCCATTAACGATCTGACCGATGGCCGCACGATTCGGGTTGAACTCACCAACACCAACCCCGTGAGTCGCTCGATAACCTTCCCGCTTGGTTACACCACCCTCGCTGAATGTACCCTGACAAACCACGAAACCATGGTCGCCGGTTACTACGCCCAACCGGCGGGCATCACCAACGTCGGGTTCCGCGATCTCGTCGTCGCCGCCCAATGCACAGCCCTCACCGTCGGCGTCACAAATGCCATCGTCCATTTCACCTCCTTCGGCAGAATCCAGTACCGCCTCGAGGCCAACACTGACCTGACGACCACCAACTGGATAGAGGCAGCCACCGGCACCAGTACCGAACGAACCTCCCAACTCACCACCCCCGTGCCAACCAATACCCGGACGTTCTACCGCATCATGCTCCTGCGAGACTGACGGTCATCTTGCTTCGTCCAGTTTAAGGAGTACAATGAGCCCCCACAGGAGGAGCGGAAAATGAATACAGAACGTTATGTCAGGATGGTGGCTGGAATGTTTGTGATGGTCAGCCTGGCCTTGGGCTACTGGGTACACCCCGGCTGGTTTTATTTCACCGCGTTTGTGGGGTTCAACCTTTTCCAATCGTCATTGACCGGCTTTTGTCCGCTGGAGATCATTCTCCGGCGCTTCGGGCAGTAGACATTGCCCGCACACAGGAGCGCCATGCGTCACGACGACAAGACCATAGTGGCATCCAACCGCTCCTTACGTCGACCCCAGTCAACAGCAGAAGAGCAACTGAATCCGCACCACAAGGCGGATGTGGGCCGATGCAATCTGGCCTTCCGATTCCCCGCGCAACAACCCACGGCAGGAAACACCACAAAACTGACATCACGTTTTAAATCTACTGTTTATGAACGACCCCTCTCACAGTCTTTCCATCGAGTTCAAAAACGACTTCATTCCACCATGACCCGACGTCTAGAATAACCTCCTGACTCATCAACTCACCATATTCAGTTAGTTTCCAACAAACCACAGGCGGCGGCGACCGCCGGATGCCCATCGATCCACTGTAGCCTTTAATAGCTTTGGGTGGCAGGTATCCGTGCCCAAACTCCCTTCCCCCAGACTGAACTGTCACGTCATGCAACATAGTGTTGCCTGTATTGACAACTCG
The DNA here is from genome assembly GCA_044344495.1 of Kiritimatiellia bacterium. Taxonomy (GTDB): domain Bacteria; phylum Verrucomicrobiota; class Kiritimatiellia; order CAIKKV01; family CAITUY01; genus CAZDUS01. The sequence goes on from JBIJCW010000056.1 coordinate 11,388, forward strand.
ATGCATATGACTACAACCCATACATGTTGCAAACAGAAATAATCCCATCAATCTCGCAATCATTATCGTTTTCATGGCGTTGGTTCTCCTGGCAAATGCCGTCGCCTCCCTCCATCGGTAAACAAAATGCTCGTTGTAAGATCATGCGGCGTTGTATTCATCTGGTAGGCCCAAGGGCGTCGCCTTCCATCAACCTCCAAGTACAGCCGCTCTTGATCGTAAACTTTCTTCAATGAACCGAATGGTACTCCCGCTTCGCGCCCTTTCTCCCAGATATAAAACAACGGATCAAGCGCCAAGATGTTTTGCCCCGCCTCGTGCCCTCCTCCGATATCAGAATGATCGCCCATGAATACCTTCTGAGAAAAGGCCTGC
>JBIJCW010000225.1:0-3342 GCA_044344495.1 Kiritimatiellia bacterium
CAGGGACAATTGCCCCATTTCACCGTAGGACGGGCTGGCCACGCTGATAGTTCTGTGATCCTGCGGGCCTAGGCCGGTGATGCGCATATTCCATGTCTCGGATCGGCTTCCGCTGGGGTCGCCAACGCGGAACGTGACCGGCAGCATTTCAGCGGGTGGTGGTGGAACGCCTTTGTCAGCGGCGTCGTTGGGGTTGGAGCCTTGATTGATTTCGTCGCCGTCATTGGTTCCGTCACCATCGGTGTCCGGGTTGCGCGGGTTGCTGCCATATTGCCATTCCACGAAATTCGTGACACCGTCCGCGTCCGGGTCGCCGGCATTTCCATCCTCGCCAGCGGCACTGTTGGGGTTGAGGTAATACATGACCTCCCAGGCATCGGGTAGCGCATCCGCATCGCTGTCCGGGTCGTTGGGGTCGGTGCCAAGCTGATATTCCTGCAGGTTGGTGAGGGTGTCGCCGTCGAGATCGAGGTGGCTGTCGTCCAAGGACGGGTCCAGGCCGTGGTGGATCTCCCAGCCGTCGGGCATGCTGTCGCCGTCGGTATCCTCGACCACATAGGGGTTGGTGGAGTTCAGGTATTCCTGTTGATTGGTATAGTCGTCGTGGTCCGGATCCTGGGTGGCGTCGGCGGGGTCGTTGGGGTTGAGGGCGTGCGCCGATTCCCAATCGTCGGGCATGCCGTCCTGATCCGTATCCATGAGGATGGTGAACATTACCGGAGCGGAGTCGGTAGCCGTGCCAAACACGTCGAATGCGCGTGCCACGAAAGAGTGCAATCCGGGGGCCGGTTCCCAGATATGGTAGGAGAAATACGGGCCGCTGGAGGAACCTAACAGGAGCGTGCCATCGTGGAATTCGACCCTCTCCAAGCGATCGGCATCTTCTGCGGTTGCAAGGAGTTCAAGGGCATTCCATTGCAGCATGGTGCCGTCTGCCAACGGCTTCACAAGTGCCACCGTGGTGGGATGGTCGAGCACGCGGAGCCGGGCGTTGATCGGTGGCGGGGTGTACCCGCCGCCGTCATGGGCAATGGACAGGGTCGCATCATAGGTGGCCGGAGGGAGCATGAGGGATTGGAACACACCTGTAATCATGGCGACGGAATGTGCGGCGAGGGTTCCGGTCAAGGGTGCGGCACTGAAGAACGCCGATTCGTGCCGGATTTCGATGGCCATCTGGTCGGTGAGATAGGCGGCATTGCAAACCATCTGCAGCGCTAGGATTCGCGATGCATCCTGAATTCCGACGGTGCAGGAAGTGGTGCTGCCGGTGAGTGTGTGGTAGCGCAGTTGGATGAGGCCGTTGGCAAAGAGAACCACTTGGAAGGTGTAAGTTCCGGTGTCCCCGTATTTGCCGACATCTTGATACTGGACGATCAACCGGTCGGATTTCTCCATATAGTAGATGTCGCCCGTGGTGCTGGTGTCCAAATCATCCCACAGCGCGGCGATGAGAGCCGGCATGGGGGAGGCGCTTGGGAGTGTGGTATTGTTATAGGCCGTGCAGCTCTCCCCGAAGGTCAGCAATCCGTTGGAACTCACATACACTTGACTGAAGTCCGACCCGCGGAATGGAAACGTGAATCCGGAGATAACCACCGCCTGGGACAAGTCATCCGCATTTGAGATAGCGGCAAGGCGAGTGCCGGTCCAGCGGATTTCCTCCCAGACGAAAGGCACGTCACCCGTGACCGAGTCAAGGAATGAGTATCCGGGTCGCATGTTGTCGCTCAAGGCGATTGTATAGTTGACCGGCGCGGCGGTGTCGTTGCTGAGGAAGGCTGGAGTTTCGGTGGATTGGCTTCGATACAGCGTGGCGTTGAGCAGCGGCGGGTAAACGGCGCATGTTCCCGCATTGGCGAGTTCCCAGTCATCCGGCAGGCCGTCGGTATCGGCATCGATCCCTACGGCAGTCGGGTTGGATCCCATAACCTGTTCCTGCAGATTGGTGAGGCTGTCATGGTCCGGATCCCCGATGCCCGTTTGATCGAGATTGGAAAAGCAGCGCATTTCCCATAAGTCACTCAGGCCATCCCGGTCGGCATCGATGGTTTCAAAGCGCAGCGAGAAGACCGCCTTGAGTTGACCGATGGTGGCGGGGGCATGGTTGTGGTCGTCGCCGGGATCCGCAGACCACGGATAGAAATGGGCGGGATCATTCGGGTCTCTGGTGCCGTTGAGCTGGAGTTGCCCTTGGGTCGCGGAATCGGCGCTTTCATGGTCTAACCAATCCGGAACCGCCGCGTGCAACCGGTCATAGAACGGTGCGGCGATGGCTTTCAACTGACCTATCAGGAGAGGGGCTCGCTGGCGATCCTGCCAGCCGGCCGGCAGCGTCGGGGGAATCGTGAAGTCGAGAATCGCAGGGTCGAATTGCTCCGGAGCGGACGGCTTCGGTTGGGGGAGGGTCAACTTGTCACGGATTCCTGCGGCGAGAGCGGAATCCAGCGTAGTGAGGGTTTCCAAGGCGCGCATGGCCATCCATTTGGCCTGGCCGATATTGGCGGGGCCTTGGTTGTTAGATCCGGCGGTGGGATCGATGACGGGAATATCGCCCTCCTGCCACCATGCGGGAGGATTCCCCCGCACCGCCAGCAGAAGCACAAAGAAGGCACCGGCGGCGATGCGGGGGAGGGGACGCGTGGGGGGAAAATGGCGCATGGGGGGAGATGGATGCATGGGGGGAAATGGAGTGGGTGGTGGGGACGGCGCGTTATGGATCAAAGAGACGGACGCAGAACGTCGTTAGACCGACGCTATAGGATTATGGGCCATAGATTCCCATGGAGATGTCACCTTGTGCTTGTTCGATGATGACCTTGCCTTTGAGCCGGGTGTGCCCTTCCACGACCAACGCTTCACCACCGCTGGCGATGCCGGCGGCGGGATCCGCGAGAGGTGTGCTTGCATGTGCCTTCCAATGCTTGTTCGTCAGCGTGGTTTGGCCGTTCTTGAGGGTGGTGATGGCGTTGGAGCGGGTACTGGCATCCGGTTCTGTCCAGTTGCGGGGAGCATAGCCATTGCCCAATTCGAAAAGCGGGTCGTTTTCCACCCATTCGTTAGGATCCGATCCCAACGCGAGATTGAGGGATCCCAGTGCCACTGCATGCGCGCTCGGCGCCGTGGTCCAGAATCCCGCGGCAATGCTGGAAAAACCCAATGCTTGATTTCCCACACCGCCGAGGGTCACGGAATTATCGCCGGTGCTGTGATTGCCCGGCCAGTTGTCGTATTGCCAGTCATAGCCACCGAGCGCAATGGAAGATACCCCATCCGCGACGCCTGTGCAAATGCCCATGCTGAATTCCCCGTTGGCCTCGCCATATCCGGCCGCCATGGCAT
>JBIJCW010000057.1:0-11689 GCA_044344495.1 Kiritimatiellia bacterium
CCTCCTCCCCATCAACCATCAACCATTCCCTTTACCCCCCCTCTAACACCTCCCCGGCCAGAAACAGCGAACCCGCAATACACACCATACCTCCCTCATGCGCTGCCCACTCCCGCGCCTCCACCATTGCCTTGTCCAGCAGGGAGGACTGCGCCACCCAACCCTCGGTCCTGGCAATCCTGGCCAACTGTTCCGGCGATTGGCTTCGTTCCGTGCTGATCGGCACCGTCCAACACCGGTGAATCTGACCGCCCAAGGCCTTCGCAAACCCAAGCGCATCCTTGTCGTCGCACATTCCCCAGATCAATCCCACCTTGCGCTTCTTTCGAAGCTCCTTCAGCGCCGCCCCCAACACCCTCGCCCCATCGGGATTATGCGCGCCATCCAGCAACACCGGAGGATCCAGCGACAACACCTGTAACCGCCCCGGCCACACCGCCGACTCCAACCCTTTCTTGACGATCCCGGCCGGAATCACCACAGGAGAACAGTCCGCGAGCGCCTCAATGGCCGCCACTGCCGTCGCACAATTCTCAACCTGGTGCCGCCCCAGAAGTCCAAGCGTCACCATCCCGTACTCCCCACCGGCGCCCGCGATGGCCAGTTTCTGCCCCTCCAACCCCTGCGACACACGGCGCACCGACACTCGCTCCATCGCCTCCACCAGCGGGGCCCCCAGCCGGCCCGCCGTCTCCCGCACCACTGCCACTGCCTCTTCCGGCATCGCCCCGCAGACCACCGGCCGCCCGGCCTTGATGATCCCTGCCTTCTCGCCCGCAATGGCCGTCACCGTGCCCCCAAGGTACTGCGTATGCTCCAGACTGATCCGGGTAATCACCGACAGCAGCGGCAGCAGGACATTCGTGGCATCCAATCGCCCGCCCATTCCCACTTCCACCACCGCCACCTGCACCCCTTTTCGACGGAAATACTCAAAGGCCAGCGCTGTGGTGAATTCGAAAAACGTGACCTCGCGCCCGCCTGGCGCCCGCGTCACCTTCTCCGCCAGCGGCTCCATCACCTCAAACAACTCCGCCAACTCGCCATCCGTGATCGGATCGCCGTTAACCCGGATCCGCTCATTGAACCGCACCAGATGCGGCGACGTATAGAGCCCCACCTTCAATCCCGCTCCACGCAACACGGAATCCAACATGGCGCATACCGACCCCTTGCCGTTCGTCCCCGCCACATGCACGGCCGCAAACGACCGTTCGGGGTTCCCAAGAGCGGCTGTCAACGCCACGGCGGTCTCCAGGCCAGGCTTGATCCCATGCGTCCGCATGGCATACAGCCGGTTCAATGATGCCTCAATATCTCTCATGATTTGGCCTTCCTGCTGGAAAGACTATGCCACTGCACTCCCCGGTGCACCAGATGTAAAATTGACCGTCGGTCTTGTTGATTGTATCGTTCCCCCTTTTCCACATTCAGGAGGGAATCAATGACCAACGCCAAACCCGGAATGCAGACACCATCCTTGCCGCCCGATTACCATATGCACACGCCACTGTGCAAACACGCCAACGGAAACCCTGAGGCCTATCGCGCCACTGCCGCCATCCGCAAGGTGGAAGCGATGGCCTTCACCGACCATGGTCCCGACCCGTCCGGCTACGACCTGAAGCACCGTATGGCCATCACCCAATACCCCTCCTACCTCCTGATGATCCGGTCCCTCCAGGATGGAAAACTCCCCGACGTTCTCCTCGGCATCGAGGCCGACTACTACCCCGGCGCCGAACCTTTTCTCAAGGACTGGATGCCGCATCAACCCTTCGACGTCGTCCTCGGTTCTGTTCATTACATCAAGGAATGGGGCTTTGACAACCCCGACACCCTTTACGTATGGGATTCCGTGGACGTCAAAGGCGTATGGCGCCAATACTTCTCCCTGCTCAGCTCCCTCGTCGATCTGGGTTTGTTTGACGTCCTAAGTCACTTCGACCTGCCCAAGAAGTTCGGCCATCAAATACCGGATAAGGATTTGCGCGAGATGGTATGTCCCCTGTTAGACAAGGTTGCCAAAACCGGCATGGCCATTGAGATCAACACCTCCGGTTGGCGCCGCAAGGTCGCCGAGGCCTACCCATCCCCCCTGATCCTGAGTTTGATGAAGGAGCGTGAAATTCCCATCACCTTCGGATCCGATGCACACACGCCTGAGGATGTGGGGTACGGGTTTGACAGGGCCGTCGCCCTGGCCCACGAGGCCGGATACACGCATTCCCGCCGCTACCGCGCCCGCCAACCCTTCAGCGCCGCCCTTCCTGCACCCCTTTGAAACCAGGAAAGCCCCTCACCCGCCAATCAGGCGGTTGAGGGAGACTATCGGCAACAGGACGGAAAGCACGACCAGCAGGACGAACGCTCCCACCCCGAAGATCAGAGCCGGTTCAAGCCAACTCAGCGTACGGGTCACAAAACGATTCCACCGGTGCTGCATCGCACTCCCCGCCGTATCCAGCAATTTCTCCAGGGCGCCACTGGCCTCTCCGGCCTGAATCCACGCCGGCAATGCCGCCGCCAGGGGAGGAATCCGCCGGATCGCATCCGCCAGACTGCTCCCATGCCGCACCGCTTCCGCTTCCTCCGCCGCCAACCGGCCAATCCATGCGCTCCCCGTCGCCCGTCCCGCCAGCGCCAGGGCATCCACCAACCCCACGCCACCCTTCAACAAGATCGCCATCGTCCTCGCACAACGCAAATTGGCCACAATCGTATACCCACGCCCCACCACCGGCACCCGGAAAAGCAGCCGGTCAACACGGCAACTCCAGTCCACATCCGCCGCCAGACGCCGGCGCACATAACCCACCGCCAACACGCCACCCAATACCATCACCGGGGCCCCCCACAGCAGCACCCGGCCTACCGCCATCATCACGCGCGTCAACAGCGGCAAACTCGCACCCCCATGCTCACCCAACACCTTCGCCGCCGACGGCACCACCACCCCCAACATGACCACGGCAACAACAATCGCGAACCCCACGATGATTCCAGGATAAATCATGGCCGAAACCACGCGCTCATTCAGTTGCTGCTGCTCTTCCAGAAATCCCGCCAGCCGTTCCAGCATCGCATCAAGACTCCCCGACCGTTCGCCTACCTCAAGAATGGCACGCTCAAACGGCTTGACCGACGGCGATGCCTCGCTCAAGGCCGCCGCCAGCGAAGCCCCTTCCCGAATCCGGTCCCGGACCCCCGCCATCATCGTCGCCGAAGCCCCCAACTCGGGCGCCTCAAGCAGGATTTCCAGGGAATTGACCAAAGGCAGACCGGACGTCATCAGGACGCTCATTTCTCGGTAGAACGCCACGCGCGTCTCGGCATCGAACCCCTGCCGCCCAAACCGCATCCCCGCGCCCCCGGCGTTATTCCCTGCCGGAGCCACCACTTCTGGCAACACACCCCGCGCCGCCAGTTTCTCCCGCGCTTCCTTCAGGTCCAGCGCCTCCACCAGACCGCGGCGCACCGCGCCGGTGTTGTCATACCCTTTGTAGACATAGGTCTTCACGCGCCGGAAATCCCCAGGGCATACAGGACTTCCGCCAGACTCGTCCCGCCTGCCAGAACCTTGGCCAACCCGTCATCCAACAACGTCCGCCGGGTGCCTTCCGCCGGCGACACCTGCAACTGGCGCCCAGCCAACTTCCCGGCCCGCATCGCCTCCTGCATCACCTCGTCCACCACCAGCAATTCGAAAATCCCAATCCGGTCGCGATACCCCGCCAGGCATTCCGGACACCCCGCCGGCTCGTAGATCGTCTGCCCCGCCAGCAAGCGCCCGGCCGCGCCCAGCAACACAAGTTCCTCATCCCGCACCTTCGCAGGCCGCCGGCAGGACGGACAAAGCTTCCGAACCAGCCGCTGCGCCAGCACCCCCCGCAACGCTGCCGCCAACAGATAAGGCTCAACCCCCATGTCCATCATCCGGATCATGGCACCCGCCGCATCATTCGTGTGCAGGGTCGTGAAGACCAGATGCCCCGTCAAGGAGGCCCTGACCGCAATTTCGGCCGTCTCGTTGTCGCGCGTTTCCCCCACCAGAATCACATCCGGGTCCTGCCGCAGGATATGGCGAAGCCCGCCGGCAAACGTCAACCCGATCTTGGGCTTCACCTGCATCTGCCCGATATCCGGCAGCTGGTATTCCACGGGGTCTTCAATCGTCAGGACATTGCGGCCTTTCGTATCCAGTTGCCGGATCGACCCGTACAGCGTCGTGGTCTTCCCGCTGCCGGTCGGTCCGCAGACGATCATTAGACCATGCGCCTCACGCAACAACGATTCCCACGTGCGCTGCAACCCCTCCGGCATGCCCAGCGCCACCAACGGCAACACGGACGATTCCCGGTTCAGTAATCGCAGAACCACCCGCTCCCCTTCGCCCACGGGAATGGTGGACACCCGGACATCGATCTCGCGCTCGCCCACCCTGACCCGCGCGGAGCCGTCCTGCGGCAGACGCTTCTCGGCAATATCCAGATGCGCCATCACCTTCATTCGCGACACCAGCGCCCGCTCCAGCCGCTTGGGCGGCGACGCCTGCTCGTACAACACCCCATCCACCCGGTACCGTACCCGCAGTCGCGAATCGAACGGCTCCACGTGAATATCGGAGGCCCGCGCCTTGAGCGCCTCCAACAGGATCAGGTTCACCAGTTGGGTAACCGGCGCATCCTCGGCGGACTTGAGCAAATCATCCGACCGCGACTCCTCCTCGACCCCGCTGCCCTCCCTGCCCAATCCGCGGACAAAATCCGCGGCTGTCCCGGTTTGACTGTAATAGCAGCGTTCGATGCCGTTAAGGATCGCGGCGCGCGGTGCCGCCACCGGGCGCAACTCCGCCCCCAGTGCCAACGCCACATCCTCCTGCTTGCGCAGATCAGTTGGATCGTCGGTCAGGAGGCATAACTCCCCATCACGCCGGATCGGCAACACAACGTGCGTCCGCGCCCATTCCACCGGGATCCCGGCGATCAGCGTGGCATCCAGCACCTCGTCACCCACCTCGGCGAGAAAGGGCACCCCAAGCGCCGCCGCCTGGCGAATCAGGCCCTCATGCGTATCCGTGGTGTTTTCCATCGTGTCAACCGTTCACGGAGCCGGGGAAGCGCCCGCCACCCCGTCAGTCGCATTGGTCGCGCTAAGCCCGGTACGCTGGCTCCAGTTCCGCGTCATCGCCTCCGCCGCCGCCGCGTCCCTCAGCACATGCGGTGTCACAAAAATAATCAGGTTCGTCCGCTCCACGCTGTCCACCTTGTGCCGGAACAGGAATCCAAAAATGGGAATGGACCCAAGAAAGGGAACCCGGCGAACCGTATTGATCCGGTCCTCCCGGATCAACCCGCTGATCACAATCGTGCGACCGTCCGGAACGGTCACCGTCGTCGACACCGACCGCTTGGCGATCGTCGGCGTGAACTGCCCTGATGGCCCCGGATCAATGATGGCCTCAATACTCGGGTTCAGCACCATCCGGACCTCGTTGGAGGGATTGATGTGCGGAGTCAGTTTCAGTTGGATCCCCACATCCACCCGGTCAATGTTCTGGATGACATCCCGCGAGGTTCCCGAGCCCCCCTGAATCGTGGACTTGAGAACGGGAATGTTGTTCACCACGCTGACGCTGGCTTCCTTGTTGTCCTGCGACAGCAGCGGCACACTCGACAGGATCTTGACTTTCCCCTTCTTCTGAAGGGCATTGATGTTCAGCGCCGCCGGGAACCCGGAAACAATCTTCCCATCCGCATCCACCCGGGTACCGCGAGCCATCCCGACGGTGATGCCTCGAGGGAACACCCCGCTCTGGATCGCGTTCATCAGGGAATTCGCCCCCTCATTCAGGGTGCTGGCGCCCTGCACCACCGTATCGCCCACCTTGGACGGCATATTGATCGCCGCCAGTTCCACCCCCACATCCAGTGAATCATCCGCCCCCACCTCGGCGATCACAACCTCGATCATCACCTGCTGCGGCATCCGGTCAAGTTCATCCACCAGCGACCGCACATACTCGAATTCTGTCGGCGAACCGCTCACCAGCAGGGAATTGTTCGACGCCAGGGCCTCGATGGCCAAACGCTGCTCAGTCCCCGCCTTGGGTTCCTTGCCCAAGGTCTTCTGCAAGAGCGCGTTCAGGCTCTTGGCCGCCTCATCCGCGCCAATATACTTGAGAAACACCGCATGCAGGGTGCCTTGCCCCGCCGTCGACTCCACATCAATCAGCCTCAGGATCTTGACAACCTCAGCCACTTCAACCGCCGGGCCCACCATGATAATGCTGTTGGCGTGCGGCGAGGCAATCAGCGTCAATGGCGTCCCGGCCCTTATGGGAACCCCGTCCCGTATCATCCCGCGTTGCCCCTGCGCCGCCATCGCCCTGCTGTACTGCTGAACAAAGTCATCCGCGCTGGCGTACTTCATCGCGTAGACCTCGCTGACCGTCCCCGAACCGGGCTTGTCAATCTCGGCCACCACCTGTTCAAACCGCCGGATGTTGTCCGCCGTGTCGGTGATAATCAGGTGGTTCGTCGTTTCAAGAACCGCCACCGATCCGCCTTTGTCGCGCCCCGCCAGCGCTTCCATCACCTTGCGCACATCCCCCACACTCGTGTTGCGCAGGCGGATGACCCGTGTCACCAGTCCGACGGCAGGCACCGGGCGCCCTTCAACAATCACCGGGGCCGAGGGCGTGGTCCGTAACCCCAGCGGCACCACCCGGTTGATCCCGTCTTCCTCAACCACTCCACAGCCGGCGGACTCCAGAATCTTCAGGGAAAGCACATACGCTTCGGCAACCGGGATACGCGGCGCCAAAACCGTGATCTGACCCTTGACCGCCTCATCCACGACAAACCGCTTCCCGCTCACTTCACCAATGACCTTGATGAAGGTCCGCACATCCACATGGTCAAAACTGAGATTCAGCGTGGCGGCCTCAGTCACCCCGGCCCCTGGCGCCTTCGCGGTTTCCTGAGGGATCGCAGGTGCCACCGGTAGCAGAATCATGCCGACAACGACCGCCCCCCCGCGGCACATCCTCCCGATCGACGTTGCAGTTGTAAACGGCGTTCGCACCAAACCCCTTCCCGTCAACCGGCGGGGCATCACTTCACAATGCCCCGTTCGGACGACTCAATGAACTTGACGACATGCTCCACTTCCGGCGTCACCGTCACTTCGGCATGGATCCTTTCCATCGCCTGGCGCGTTGACAATCCTTCGCGGTACAGTAGCTTGAAAAGCTTCTTGAGCAATGCCTGCGTCTCCGCCGGAACATTCATCCGCTGCAATTTGATGGAATTGATCCCGTGAACCACCGCCGGATTCCCCTCCACCAGCATGTACGGGGGAACATCCTGCGTAATCCGCGACATGCCGCCAATCATGGCAAACCGGCCCAGCCGCGTGAACTGATGAATCCCCGTCATCCCGCCAATGGTCACATCATCTTCCACAAGCACATCACCCGAAAGCGAGGCGCCATTGGCCATGATCACCCGGTTCCCCACCTTGGATCCGTGCGCCACATGACAGTAGGCCATGATCAGACACCCATCCCCCACCTTGGTCACTTCTCCATCCGCCGTTCCCGAATTGACCGTCACATACTCGCGGATGGTCACACGGGCGCCAATCTCCACAAACGTAGTCCCGCCTTTGTATTTCAAGTCCTGCGTCAACGAACCAACACTCGCGAAGGGGAAAACCGTACACTCCGGCCCGAGCGTGGTGTGTCCATCCAGGAAAACATGGGGCATGATCTTCGAACGATCCCCCACCTTGACATGCGGACCGATCACCGCATAGGGCCCCACTTCGACATCCGCCCCGATCTCCGCCCCTTCATGCACCACCGCCGAGGGATGCACGCGCGTCATGCCGTCACCTTCTTATCCGAAATCATGCACATCAGTTCCGCTTCCGACGCCAACTCCCCGTCCACCAGGATCTTCCCCTGGAACTTGGCCAGCTTGCTCTTGATCGTCAAAAACTCGACCTCGATCCGCATCTGGTCGCCCGGCTTGACCACGCGACGGAACCGCGCCTTGTCAATGGCCATGAAATAGGGAACCCGTTCGCCGCCGCCGGCCAGCCGGTTCATCAGAATCCCCCCGGTCTGCGCCATGGCCTCCAACTGCAGCACCCCGGGCATCACGGGCGTCCCCGGAAAATGCCCCTGGAAAAAGGGCTCATTGATTGTCACGTTCTTGAGCCCCACAATGCGCTTCTGGTCGTCACACTCAATAATCCGGTCCACCAGTAAAAACGGATACCGGTGCGGAAGCAGTTTCAGGATTTCTTGTATATCCAACGTCGCCATACCAATTCCCTCTCCCTGTGTTTTTTCTCTCAGATGGCGGACAACAGGGCCTTCACCTTGTCGATCCTCTCCCAGGTGAACACATCCAGATTCCCCGTCCGGCCAAAATGCCCATAAAAGGACGTCTGCTCGTAGATCGGACGCAACAGGTTCAACTGCTTGATGATCTCCGCCGGCTTGAGACCGAAAACCTCACGCACCGCCCTGGCGATCTTCTCATCCTTCACGACCCCGGTTCCAAACGTGTCCACGTGCACCGAAACCGGATCCGGATACCCGATGGCATACGCCACCTGGACCTCGCAACGCCGGGCCAACTTGGCGGCCACCACGTTCTTGGCCACATACCGCACCATGTAGGCGGCACTCCGGTCCACCTTGGAGGGGTCCTTCCCCGAAAAGGCGCCACCCCCATGCCGGCCCATGCCGCCATAGGTATCCACAATGATCTTGCGCCCCGTCAGCCCGCTGTCGCCATGAGGTCCGCCAATGACAAAACGCCCGGTCGGATTAATCAGGAACTTCGTCCGCTGGAGCAACTTCGCAGGTATCTCCTTCTGGACAATCTCCTCGATAATCCCCTCCCGCAACGTCTTATAGGACACATCCGGGGAATGCTGCGATGACACCACCACCGTATCCACCCGCACTGGACGGCCATCTTCATAGGCCACCGTCACCTGGGATTTGCCGTCCGGGCGCAGGAAGGGCAGAATCCCCTTCCGTCGCGCGTGCGCCAACGCCCGACTCAGGCGGTGCGCGAACATGATCGGCATCGGCATCAACTCCCGCGTCTCATCACAGGCATAACCGAACATCATGCCCTGGTCACCGGCGCCCTGCTCCTTGAAAAGCCCCTGGCCCGCCGTCACCCCCTGGGAAATATCCGGTGACTGCCGGTCCATCGCCACCATGACCGCGCAACTGTCGGCCGAGAAGCCCAGCGTGGCATCCGTATACCCGATCTGCCGGATCTTCTCCCGGGCAACGTCGGTGTAATTCACAATCGCCCTGCTGGTCGTCTCCCCCGCAATAACCACCAGCCCCGTGCTGACCAGCGTCTCGCAGGCCACACGCGCCTTGGGATCCTGCCGAAGATTGGCATCCAAAACAGCATCCGAAATACCATCCGCCACCTTGTCGGGATGCCCTTCCGAAACCGATTCTGACGTAAAAAGATACTTGTCCGCCATAATTGCCTCTCTTTTGTCAGGTTAATACTTCCGAAACCCGCCCCCTACGGGCACGGAAAGTAAGGAGTCTAGTCCAACTACTGGACCAGTTCAAGTATTTCGGGCGCCACCTGGCCGGCCAGCGTCCGGCAGTTCTCCAGAACTTCCACGGCCGTCCCCGCCGTCAAGGCCGCCGATGCCAACTCCCGGCACTGGACCGTCGTCAGGTTCCGGACGACCGATTTCACCAGGGGTACCGATGAGGGCACCATGCTGAGTTCGTCGACCCCCAGCCCCAGAAGCAACGCGGCCATCAACGGGTCACCGGCCATCTGGCCGCAAACCCCCACCCAAATTCCCCGCGCATGCCCGGCTTCAATCGTCGCCTTGATCAGTTTGAGCACCGCCGGATGCGTCGGCTCGTAGAGATGCGCCACCCGGTCATTGACCCGGTCCACCGCCAGCGTGTACTGGATCAAATCATTGGTCCCAATGCTGAAGAATGACACATGCCGCGCCAGCAGGTCCGCCGTCAGGGCGGCCGACGGGATTTCAATCATCACGCCCACCTCAATCGCCCCATCGAACGCAACCCCCTGCTTCCGCAAATCCGCCTTACACTCCTCCAGCATCGCATTCGCCCGGACCACTTCATCCACATTGCTGATCATCGGGTACATGATGCGGATCTTCCCATGCGCACTGGCCCTGAGAATCGCCCTGAGTTGCGTCTTGAAAATCGCCGGCTGCGCCAGGCAGAACCGGATCGCCCTGAATCCGAGAAACGGATTGATCTCCTCCGGCATTTTGACGGCCGAGGCGAATTTATCCCCGCCCAAATCCACCGTGCGGATGATCACCGGCGCCGGCGCCAGCATCACCGCCACATCTCGATAGGCCGCGAACTGCTCGTCCTCGCTGGGCAGGTCCTCCCGCGAGATATACAGGTACTCGGACCGGAAAAGTCCAACGCCGTCGGCCCCATACCGCTTCACATCCGGCACTTCATCCAGTAACTCCAGATTCGCCGACAGCACCACCCCTTGCCCATCCTTCGTAATGGCGGGCTCATCCTTCAACGAACTCAAGCTGTCGCGAATTACCTTCCGGGCCTCGGCAAGCTGCCCGTACTTGCGCAGGCTTTTCTCGGAGGGATGCAACAGGATGACCCCTTCCGTTCCATCCATCAGGATCGCATCCCCGGAACTCAACCGATGCGTCACGTCACCCAACCCGACCACGGCCGGTATCCCCAGCGCCCGCGCCATGATGGCCGTATGCGACGTCGCACTGCCCTGTTGCGTCGCAAACCCCATCACCAGGTCCTTGCGCAATGAGGCCGTCTCGGACGGCGACAGGTCCGCCGCCACCACAATGCTCTTCTCCCGCAGGCTGTCGAGCACATGAACCGTCTCGCCTGCCAGGTTGCGCAACACCCGCCGCGCCACATCCTTGACGTCGGCGACCCGCTCACGCAGGTAATCATCCTCCACGATCGCCAGCGCCTCGCTGTAACGCGCCGTCACAATCCGGACGGCTGTCTCCGCACTCTTCTGCTCGTCACGGATCTTTCGAATCGTCTCCTCAATGAACGCGCCATCATCCAGCACCATCTTGTGAACATCAAAGATATTGGCGTCGTACTCGCCGATGACACGCTGGACATTGCGCTGAATGACGTTGATCTGGCGACGGGTCTCAATGACCGCCGCCTCAAAGCGCATGATCTCCGCCGCGATATCCTCCGGCGCCAGCACCCGGTCTGTCTCCGGCGACTCGTCGCTGCTCACCAGATAGACCGGTCCCACTGCTACACCGGGGGATACGCCAATACCTTGGATAAGAACTTCGTCGTGGCCGTCTTTGTGCTGCTTCTTCACAGCCCGCCTGTCATTCCTCGAAGAACTTGCTGTCCACCAAATGCTGCAGCTCGTTCAGCGATTCCTCAGCATCCATACCCTCGGCTGTTACCATCAGAACGGAACCCAACCCGGCCTCCAGCGTCATGAGCCCCATGATGCTCTTGCCGGAAACCGAGTTGCCATCCTTCGCCACCGATATATCGCTCTCAAAACGCGAGGCCGTCTTGACAAACAGGGCCGCCGGCCGTGCATGCAACCCAAGCTGGTTGATGACCTTGAGCTCACGGACCATAATCCGACCGGCAGACGTGCGGCTTGAATCG
>JBIJCW010000226.1:0-3322 GCA_044344495.1 Kiritimatiellia bacterium
AAGGTTAACGGGATCCTGGCTCCCGGCCAGGGAACCTTCGCCAGCCGGCCCAGCGCCGTACCCGGCGCCCCTTACCCCGAAACCAACGATAACGGGGTCAATGGCCCGAACTACTGCTTCCGCAACGACTCGATTCAGGCCTGTAGCTACCTGTACGAGTTCAACGCCGCCAAATGCAGCTGGTGGTACAACCCGAGCACCCCCAACGACCCGCCGCCTTTATCCCCACCACCTCCCAATCTGGACAATATCCCGGAAATCTCCTGGCAGGAAGCCAAGAAACACCAGTTGTCCCACGGGGATAGCGGAAACAACTACACCGCCTATGGCGAAACTCTGTTTCCTGTCATCCGTTGCTTCCATCACTGGCAGGAACGCACCGTCGAAGCCGTGAATCCAATAACCGGCGCTGGCCTCCCCCGGGAAGGTTTGACCCTCAACGTGTCCTACGCCGGCAATGTCTACGAAGGGCCGCTGACTTGGGAAAATACACCTATCAAGTAAAGGGAGCAGATCACATGATTCGGAAGGCATCTCAAATCCTGACTGTCCTGTTGGTTGTAGCAGGTGTTCCGGGCTGCGTTTCGACGCAGGGACCCGGGGCGAACGTCGCCTTGGACGCCGCCGCGCCGCAACTCGCAAAGGCCGAGGGCTTGTTCCAGAAAGGCGACCTCACCGGCGCCATGCTGGAGTGCGTCGATCTTGACCGGAAAGACCCCGATCTGGCCGGACTGGAGGCACTGCAACAACGGATCATGGCCGCCCTGGAGGAACAGCGCGCCGCCCGCGCCGCCGCCCGCGCCGGCACCACCGTCAAGCGCATGGCCACCGATGCCGCCCGCCACAAGGACATCCCCGACAGCTACGGCCTCCGCCGCACCGTCCACGGTCAGTCCACCCCGCTTCGCACACCGGATAACGCCATGCAAAAGGCCCTCGACAAGAAAGTCACCGTCCACCTCGACAATGTGAACCTGGCCAACTTCATCCTCACCATCGGGGCTTCCGAGAAGATCAATATCGTCACCGACCATGATCTGGCCTCGAACAAGACAATGACCATCCACGCCGATCAGGTTCCGCTTGCGGAAATTCTGGATTACTCCGCGCGCAACTTCGGCGTCGCCTTCTTTGTCGGCGATAACATCATCTGGGCCACGCAACACGACAAAAGCCTGCCGGGAGTCCCCATGGAAACCCGCATGTACCGCCTGCGCAAAGGCATCGACGGCATCCTCGAGCCCGGCACCGCCCTGAAATCCGCCTCGTCCGCGCCGGTCAGCGCTCCCAAGGAGGAAGTCCCTCCCCTCGTGCAAGCCATCAAGCGGTTTGTCACCCAGTCAGACGGGGCCGACCTGCTTTTCGACAAGACATCCCACGCGCTGATCGTGAAGAACACCGTCGACAATCTGGCCAAGACCGAGGATATCATTGAAACCATGGATGTCTGCCCGCCACAGGTGCTGATCGAAGCTCGCTTCATCAGCACCGGAGTCACCGACCTGCGCGAACTGGGCATCGACTGGATACTCAACAGTCCCTTGGCCATCACCAAGGAAGACGGCAAGAACAAAACCCAGGTCAACATGGGAGCCACCGCCGGATTCACCGCTCCGGCCAACGCCGCCCAGGGACTGAATTTGAGTTACGAAGGACTCCTGACAGACCCCATGTTCAAGGCCGTCATCCACGCCCTCGAGAAGACCGGCAAGGCCCAGACCCTCTCCGTCCCCAAGGTTGCCACGGTAAACAACCGGTCCGCCAGCATCCGGGTGGGAGATGACTTCCGGTACTATGATGAGTATGACATCCAATCCATTCCCAGCCAGGTCACAGGCAATTCCGGCAACACTGTCTACACCTCTCAACTGGTCCCCGTTGGCTCCCCCAAACTCGAGGAACTTGGCATCCAACTCAACGTCCGCCCCAGCGTCGGCGCCGACATGAGCAGCATCACCCTGCAACTCGTCCCCGAGATCAGCGAATTTGTCCGCTATGAAACCTACGAGGTGGGAACCGGAAACAACAATGGCAACAACCAGAACTCCCCCTCGGTCACCAACGGCACATCGACGGTGAAACTGCCGATCTTCCGCCGTAGCAAAATCGACACCGAAGTCATCGTACAAAGCGGCGAGACCGTGGTCATGGGCGGATTGATCACCTCCTCCGATGGCAAACGCAAGGAAAAGGTTCCCTTCCTCGCGTCCATCCCGTTGATCGGACTACTCTTCCAGAATGACCTCACCGACACCGACCAGAAGAACCTGCTGATCTTCGTGACCGCAACCATCATCTCGGAGCGCGGCGAGAATCTGATCCCGCTGGCGCCGCCCCCCCCAAGCACGCCACTGGCGGCAAACGGCGGAACCTGAGGAAACGCCTGTGGCCAGGAAGAACCAGATACTCGGACTCGACATCGGACGCCATGCCGCCAAGGCGGTGTCGGTTGCCATCAGGGGTAATCGCGTCGAGGTCCTGCGGGTGGAGACATTGCGGCTACCGGCCGGTAATCTTGACCGCAAGGATATGCTCGCCCGCTGGATCAAGGAACATGACCTCGTCGACACCCGCTGCGTGGTCAGCCTTCCCGGCCAACAGTCCATGTTCCAGCCCCTGTTCATGGTACCCGGCGATCCGCGCACCATGGAGCAGGCCGCCGCCATGGAAGTCCTGAAATTGCGCGACATCGCCTCGGAAACCATGTCCTTCAGCGTGGCCCCGTTCGGAAACAGCCGGGACGGCAGACGGGTACTGATGGCCATGGCCCGCCCTGCCCTGATCGAGGAATCCCTGGCATGGATCCGGGATCTCCGCCTGGAAATATTGGATATCCTCCCCGCTCCCATCGCCCTGTATAACGCCCTCGCCCCCAATCATGCCTCCGAGTTGACCTTGTTCGCCCATGTCGGCAGTTCCACCACCGAAATCGCCGTCGGCGGCCCGGATGGATTGATGTTCGCGCGGGCTTTCGCCGTGGGCGGTCAGCCCTTCACCGAGGCCGTGGCCAAGATCAAACAGGTGCAGATTCCCCAGGCCGAAAACCTGAAAGTGACCGAGGCGTGTACGTTGAACGACACCGACCCGTCGGTCAACTCGGCCATGAGGCGCGTCGCCGATTTGTGGATCGCGGAGTTCCAGTCCTGCCTGGCGGTCTTCAGCAGCATGTTCCCAAAACCCGCCGACCGTCCCCGCCGCATGGTGTTCTCCGGCGGCGGATCCTTGCTGGCCGGCTTCCCCGGTTACGTGGCCGCCAAGACGGGCATGGACGTCATCACCGACATTCACCTGCCCACCAATGGCAAGTGTCACCCCCCGGCCA
>JBIJCW010000227.1:0-3300 GCA_044344495.1 Kiritimatiellia bacterium
GCAAACACTAACAGCGGAACCCGGCACTTCTTCATCTGGACGCAAGCCCACGCCGTCCCGGCCACGGCGCATGCGTAAAGGGCAAACCCCATGCTGAACGGCCATGCTGCCACAAGTTGGTAGCGGAGCCGGTGATACTGCCATCCCGGCAACGGCAAACTGAAACCGAAGTGATGCCCCTCCGCATGCTGGTTTTCATACTGCATGGCATGAATCAGGTCATCAATGCGTAACAAACTGAACGGGGCCACGCAGAACATGGCCACCAATGCCGCAACACCCGCAATCACCATCCCCACCACCAACTGCCGCGGAGACCGACGCGCCAGCAATGCGGCCACCGGGATCGCCACTGCCGCTATCGCCGCCGGGTACTTGCTTCCTGTCGCCAACCCCACCAACACACCCGCCAACACATAGTCGCGCCACCCATCCGTACGCATCAACCGGACAGCCCCCCACAATGCCATGATCAACCAGAACGTCATCAGACAATCGGTCGTGGCCGTATGGCTTTCCCAAATGCCCAGCGGCAACAACGACGCCCATAGCGCTGCCAGTAACGCCGCCACCGTCCCACCCTTGATCTCCTTGACCAACAAATAACAAGCAGATGCGGTGGCAGCGCCAAACAACGCCACAATCCACCGCCCAACTAAGAACGCCTGCCAGTCTGCCGTCACAAGGCCAAGATGCCGCAGAGCACCCGAAATCAACGCCACGAGATACATGAGAAACGACGGATAGTTCAGAAAACCAGGATCAGGATGACTCCACGAAACTTCCAAGGCATGGGTCATCACGTAGTCGTGCTCATCAGGATGAAGTTCGGTGCGCCCTGGCAACCCCCATCCGATCCCCCACACTCGAAACAAGAGCCCCATGCCACACAGCGCCGCAAGCACAACCCACCGATATCGGTGAACATACCCCTGCCATGACGATAGTTCGCTAAAAGAGTCCGAGTCCGCTTTCATGAGTATTAACGTAGAAACAAAAAAACGATGGATCATATTTACGTTACAACAAACCAATGCGCAACAATATTTCATGCAACATCACCATTTTTTCCCTTGCAAGAAATAAGAATAATCTATAAAAGCCACTTATTACGTAGAAACCAGTATGAACACTCTCATCAACAAGTCGAAAGGCGGACGGCCACCAAAGTTCGCTGAGGCAAGTCGCCCCATCACCGTCACTCTGCCAGAACGAACGTTGCGGCAATTGACCGCGATTAACCCTGATCGAGCCAAGGCCATCGCATCACTCGCCGAGTCAGCATCAAGTAATGCAGAAGCACCCGCCAAGGCGGTTGATATTGTGGAGATAGCCTCAGGGAAAGCCATCATCCTCGTCGGCCCCAGCACCGCACTTCATTCCATCCATTGGCTTCGCCTCATAGAAGTGGCCCCTCACCGATTCCTCTTGGTGGTTCCTTCCGGAAAGGCCATTGAATCCCTTGAAGTTGCCCTGATGGATTTGATCGAAGGCCTGCCTAAATCCAAGGAAAACGAACGCTCCATGCTGGAAGAACTTCGCAATGTGATCAGTCACCATCGACGGCACGATGGCGTATCACGTGCGGAAATGCTATTCGTTAACATTTGATGCCTCTGCACTCATTAACGGATGCAGAAAACATACCAGCCCTCCATCAGTAAGTTTTACCCACCTTCCAAAAATCACAAAAAAAGTTAAGAAAACTTTAAAATCACCATTGACGACTCAGTCAGCAGCGACTACGCTCACCCCAATAACTTATTCATGTTTTTATGCACAAGATGTTGTGGTTCCTACAGACAAACAACCACAATTTGTTGACCGATAGAACGACAGAGTCAATTCGGTCATAAATGACGAGACTGTGGCAAGAATGGACGATCCAGAGCCAAAACGAGAGGGTGGACGAGCAGCCCGGCGGGCCTCCGACACCCACCAACGCCTCCTTCAGGCGGCAATCTCTGTATTCAGCGAACTGGGATTCGATGGGTGCGCCATTGAAGACATCACAGAGAAAGCCGATGTAGGCAAAGGCACTTTCTATCGCCACTTCCACGACAAGCACGCGATCCTCGCCGCTTTGATTGAACGGGCATTGAATGATCTTGAGACCCGGATCGCAAAATCCCCGACGCCAGCCGCGTCGCTTGAAACCAGCCTCTCGCATCTCGTCCACGCCCATACCGCCATGTACCGGGAACAGCGCGACCTCTTTCTCCTTATCCTTCAGGCTCAGGCCATGATGGCCACGCGTAAGGCCTCGCTCCCTGAATTGCATGCTCCCTTTGCACGTTACTGGTCCCTGCTGGAAAATCAACTCGCCTTTGCTCCAACACCCGGCGCGACTCCCGCACACCCACCCTCTCTGGCAGCGGCAGTCTCCGGATCCGTTTTCGGCACCATCATGGCCAGCCTTGCCGCCATGCCGCCCGACGCCGTCGAAGCACGACTGAATGACTTGAGCAAAACCATTGTTTCCGGGATCGTCCAGCATCTGAGGTGCGCTGTGTAGACCGACGCATAACATGAGTCGTCTGTATCAGTTTTGAATTTGTCAATGGGTAGTGGGCGCCAAATCGGCGCAAAGGTCAGGAGTCTTGAATCATGAATGGCGAAATAAGAAATGAAGTTTTAGCAGGCAACGACGAACCTCCGCTTGTAGAAGAGAAAACAGAGCCCCCTGCGAGTACGGAAACCGCCGCATCCGTTCAATCCGTCACGGAACCACGTCACCAGAACCCCAAGTGGAATGACTGGCGCTGGCAGATCCGTAACCGCATCCGATCCTTCCAGGATCTCGTGGATGTCTTCCCCTCCTTGAAAGCGAACTCAGCCATCGCCAAGGTCGCCGAAAAATACCCGATGGCCATTACGCCTTACTATGCCTCGCTGATCAAGTCCGCCGACCTTTCCGATCCCGTCTTCCAAATGAGCGTCCCCCAGGGTCAGGAAATGTATGCTCCCGATTTCCTCCACGCCGACCCTCTGGAGGAAGAGGAAGATATGCCGGTTCCCGGTCTCGTACACCGCTACCGCGACCGCGCCCTCCTCATGGGAACCACCATGTGCTCCATGTATTGCCGCCATTGCACCCGCAAGCGGGTGGCAGGCTACCAGGAGTCCTCGATCTCCATTAACCAGCTGAACGACATCACCTCGTATCTCCGGGCTCATCCCGAGATCAAGGATGTCATCATCTCCGGCGGCGACCCCCTGACCATGTCCACCTCCCTGCTGGAACGTATCCTGATGGCGGTCAGATCGGTGCCGAGCGTCGACATCATCCGGATCGGAACC
>JBIJCW010000228.1:0-3294 GCA_044344495.1 Kiritimatiellia bacterium
CGCCTCGAAGCCGCTTGCCGCCATCCTCACCTCGTAGTCACTGCCCTGCAGGTGCAGAGCCATCAAACGCCGGTCATCCTCGTTGTCATCCACCACGAGCACCACCCGAGCGGGTGGGTGTACGATATTCTTTAGAACCTCCATCAACGCATCGCGCTCCACTGGCTTCTGTAGCATGCCGACCACCCCCAACACCAGACCCCGCTGCTCGTGGGCCTCGACACTGACCACGACCACTGGAATGTCACGCAACCGGGGATCACTCTCCAGTTCCTTCAGGACGGCCCACCCATCCATCGTCGGCATCATCAAATCCAACGTAATGGCGTCAGGGTGAAAATCACGGGCCATCTGGAGCCCTTGCTCCCCCGAACTGGCCACCATGACCCGGCATCCCGCCTCCTCAATGAGGTTGGACATCAATACCCTGGCATCGGGTTCATCATCAATGACCAGCACTGTCCTGTCCGCAGCGCTGGACCGATCCCCCATGCCCCGCCGTTCGCGGCCGGCCACGCGCGTCGCTTCCGCACCCTCCGGCAACCCCGGTGTCCCTGTCATGTCCGGCATGACGATACTGAACGTCGACCCCTGGCCAAGCCGACTCACTGCTTCAATCCGACACCCCATCACATCACACAACGCCCGCGAAATGGTCAACCCCAACCCTGACCCCCCGTATTTCCGCGCCGTTCCGCTGTCCGCCTGCTGGAAGGCTTCAAAAACGGCCCCAATTCTATCCTCTGCAATACCAATCCCCGTATCACAAACCTCGATTCGGCAAGGCCTGCCCCCCGGTGATGCCAGGACAACCGTTACCTTGACCTCCCCATGCTCGGTGAACTTGACGGCGTTGCCAATCAGGTTGATCAGAACCTGGGTCATCTTAACCGGATCCGTCACCACCATCGGGGTGGACTCAGGCACATCCCACACCAATCGGATCGCCTTGCTTTGCGCCAGCACCTCAAACTGCCCCATGACCTGCTGGACCAAATCCCGCAGATCCACAAGCTTCCAATCGGCCTGAACCTTCCTGACCTCAATCTTTGCCAGATCCAAAACCTGGTTGATCAGGAAAAGCAAATGCTTCCCATTGGCGACGATGCGCTGCAAATACAGCAATTCGTTTGCATCGAGATGCTCGGACTTGTTCTTCCCGAGAACATTGGCAAAACCGATCACCGAGTTAAGCGGCGTACGCAGTTCATGGCTCATATTGGCCAGGAACTGACTCTTCGCCTGGTTCGCCTTTTCCGCCGCCTGCCGGGCCTGGCGCGCCTCTTCTTCGGCACGTTTCCGCTCAACCACCTCGCGGGCCAATTCATCACGGGACACTGTCACCGCCTTGAGCCGTTCGGTCATTTCGTCAAAGGAGCGGGAGAGATCCCCAACCTCATCCTTGACTCCAGTATCCACCTTGTAACCCAAATCCCCGGACCCAATAATCTCAGTCCCCACATGTAAATGCCCAATGGGCCGCAACACACTGCGATGAAAAAGCAGGGAGACCAGGCCCATGAACCCTGCCAGGGTGATGACTGCCGTGATGGCGATCACGCCGGCATGATGCCGCGCCACGTCAACCCGGCTGGAACTGCGGCGCTCCAGATCGGACGCATCCGAGACAATCGCCTGGCTCCGGGCATCCAACTGCCCCATATAACGCTGCTTCAATGCCAAGGCCGCCTCATTGTCGCCATCCGTGATCATGGTCTGGGCATGGACCACCCCCCCGAAAATCACCGCGAGTTCACGGGTGTGGTTGGATATCCGGCGCAGGATCTCCTGATCCTGACCGTATTGAAATGAGGCGGCGTTCACCAGCCGTGTAAGCGCGTTGTGCTTCCGACTCCATTGCGTCTGCGCCCGTACACTCCCATGCAGCAGATAATCACTGGTCAGGCTTCCAAGCTCAAACAGGGTACGGATAATGTCATGGGCCGCGCGATTCTCCATCGACGCCTGGTTGACTTCCCGCGTACTGATCATCAGCGTGCCGACCACCAACAACACCAGCAACACCGCAAAGATGGACAGCAGGTAAAGTTTGATCCGAATCTTCATGAGGTTTAAAAGGACGGCTAACGGATCACCGTCACCACATCCGGCCGTAGGGCCACCAACGGCTCAACATCCAGAAACTCAAGGAAGTTCGGCATCGTCCGTACCTCCGTAAGATGCTCCGACATCACCCAGCGGGCCTCATCCTCCATACTCAACAGCAACGCCTGCGGCAGACAAATCCTCAGTTCAACCGATGTCCACAAACTCCGCATCTCAGCATCGGGAATCCCCAGCGCATTGCCCAGCACCGCGCGAACCGGCGTCGGTTCCCGCCGGGCAAGGCAATCCGCCGCCAGTAGCGCCCGAATCACCCCTGCCACCGCTTTCGGCTTCTCCCGAAGCATCCGCTCGGTGGTCACAAGGCAATAGCTCCTCACATACAACCCGGGCTCCTCAAGCACGATCGCTTTCCCCCCAAGTTTCGCAAGCACCTGGCTGGTGAACGGTTCGCGCAGGGAAACCGCCTGCACCTCTCCCCGCTCCAACATCCCCGGCAATTCCTCCGGCTGCACAAACCGGACCTTGATGTCTTCCCACGTCATCCCGTGCTTCAGGAGATAGAGATGGAGAAAGAAATGCATGGAGGAAACCGATTGTGTGGCAACGCGCTTTCCCTTTAAGTCACCGGGGCCCAGTACGCCCAGATCCTTCCGCCCCACCACCTTCATCTCGTTGTCGGAGGAACCCAACACCGCGATGATCCGCAGGTCGTGCCGTTTGAAACTTTCCAACACAATCGGCGTTTGAGCCACGGTGGCCATCTCAACCTCGCCCCGCAACAAGGCCCCCAGAGCGAGTTTTCCGCTCGGATAGTTGGAAACCGTCACGGCCAAGTTCTCGCTGGCGTACAGCTTCCGCCGGTCGGCGACCAAGGCCAACCCATTGACCAGCTCACGCCCCAACCCCACCTTGACAGGAATCGGCCGCACTGGAGGACATTTCTCCGGACAAGGCCCGCACCCGGCAAACGCGAGCAGGCCTACCGTCAAGAGGATTGGATCAATCTTGCCCATGTCATGTACCTCCAGCCGACGCCTCAACTATAGCCTCACCCCGCCGGAATGCAACTCCGCTTTCAGGGCGAATCTCAAGGTTCAAGTGACATGACATCAGCCGCCCACCGGGCTCGTCCCGGTGGAGGCAAACGTTGAACGCACGCATGATATCAGCCGCCCACCGGGCTTGCCCCGGTGGAGGCAAACGTTGAACGCACGCATGACATCAGCC
>JBIJCW010000229.1:0-3284 GCA_044344495.1 Kiritimatiellia bacterium
GTTCCACAATCTCGACAGGCGGCCCCGTGGAGGGACTCACCCGCACCCCCTGTTCCCATAATCCGAGGTGGCGGAGGATACGCTCGATCACCGCCCGGTCATCAATGAGAGAGACAATCCTCATCTCCTTCGAACACCGGGGGCATATCAATGGGTCGGCTTCCCATACCTTCTTGATCAACTCGCGCCATTTCGCTGACGGGATCCGACGCGGCTTATGTTCGGAGACGTCGATGATCTGCACGGCCTGGCCTGCGGCCGCAGCATCTTCAGCGGCCCGCTTGTCGCGCTGGCCGCGCATCTTATTGGAATACCATCCGTAATACCGGACAAGTTGGAAACTCTTATCGGAGATGTGCTGCGCAATCGCCGCGATGAAGTCACCCGGACTGAAAACCTCAAAGTTGCGGTGGATCTTTTCGCTCATGCCGGAGCGGTAAATGATGGGCCCGCCGGGTTGTTTGACCTCCATCTTCTCGATGGAGAACGGGTTGCGGATGATATACCGGGCCAGCCGCTCCAGGTCCTCCCGCTCATCCGGCCGGATTCGCCGACTGCGGTACACATTAAACCCGGAGTGTTTCCAACTCTGTAACATCCGGGCACGTTCGGGCGGCAACAGGCCCTTCTTAACCAGAAACGCAATGATCTTCGCCTGAAACAACTTCTCCAGTGGTTTGAGACTAACCTGCGGCATGACATGGAAAAGCCCGCCCTGCACGAATAGGCCCTCGGCCACCAGCGCGTGCAGGTGGGGATGGAAGTCCAGGTAATCGCCAAAGGTATGAATCGCCATGACAATACCGGGGTGGCCCTCAGGAAGGCGGAGTGTGGTGCGCATATACTCAACCAGGCACTCGTGGGCAATCCGGCAGTAATCCTTCAGCAGGGTGCGGTCGAAGCGGAAATAGACGCGCAACATCTTGGGGATACCCAACGTGAAGTGGCGGTGCGGGACGGGAAACAGGATCGTCTCGGTCAACAGGGCGCCGAAGAGTTGGCCCTTCTTCTGGTGGCAGGAGGGGCAGAACCAGCGGCCTTTACAGGAGAAGGCCAGCAGATACTCGTGTTTGCAGTAGTCACACCGGACGCGGGCGAACCCGTGCTCCAGGTCGCCACAGTCCAGGAACTTGTTTACCACCTCGGGAATGATCGGGCGCAGAAAACCGTAGCGGGACTGGTAATGCTCTTCGTAGTCCTTGAGAAACGCATCAAAATACCGGGTGAGGCACTGCCAGAGAGGCGAGGCCTTGGGCTTGCGGGCACGATAGACTTGATCCACCATGCCGCCCAGTGTATGAAAGAGGGTGTGTCATCTAACGGCACACCCCCTATGCGCTTTGCCCTGCTGCTGCAGGCGCGGGTGACCGGCGGCATGCTGGTGGCCGATGAGGACTGCCTGCGGGTGCGCGGTGCGGATGCCGTGGAGTTGCGGCTGGCGATGGCAACCTCGTATGTGGCGCCCGGCGACGTGTCGGCCGATGCGGTGGCGCACTGCCGGGGTGTGATGGCGGCCGCGGCCGGAAAAAACTGGGAGCGGCTGCGTGACGGGACGCCGGAGCTCTATGCGGCAGCCCTCGCCACGGTGGAGCGCCGCCTGGCGCACGGCGGCGGTCACACGGGGTGGAGCAAAGCCTGGCTGATCAACTTCCTGGCCCGTCTGGGTAACGGCGAGGCGGCCCGGTCGCATATTCTGAGGTTGTTGCGCGAAAAGACGCTCACCAACCTGTTCGACGATCATCCGCCGTTTCAGATTGATGGAAACTTCGGCGCGGCTGCGGGGATGGCGGAACTGTTGTTGCAGAGTCATGGGCAGGTGATTGACCTGCTCCCCGCGTTGCCGCCGGGCTGGCCCTGCGGTGCGGTCACCGGGTTGCGAGCCCGCGGCGGAGTGACGGTTGATTTGTGCTGGCAGGATGGCCGATTGACTTCAGCCTGCCTGACCGCAGATCATTCCGGTTCCCGACGGGTCCGGATGCCGGGTGGAACGATCCTGGACATCCATCTGAAGGCCGCTGAAAAGACCCGCCTCCCGGCGAACTGATACGGCCTGAACCAAAATCAAGCCGCCGGATGCAGGGATCAGGAGAAGCTGGCGGGGATTAAGATGAATAATTGAAAGCCATAGTCAGGTCTTGATCAAAACAAGAATTCTGCTAGAGGGTGTGGTCGTCGATGTGGCCGGAAGGATGGCCGGAAAGAATCTTTATGAAACCGTGGACTAATTTTCATTGTCATACCAATGTGGATTCGTGTTGCGATGCGGAGCTGAACCCCGCGTACTATGCCGGTGTGCTGGGAGAGAAGATGCGGCGTGCTGTTATCACCGACCATGGATTCGTGCAATACTTTTATAACACGGTCACCTGGGAAGTGATCTGGCAGGGGTGGTTCATGGAGGATCCCGCCTGGTTTGACCAGACCCGGGAAATCGGGGACGCCCGTCTCCGGGCGGGAATGAAGAGCGTCCGTGACCTGGGGAATCCCGACATCTTTTTCGGGATCGAGACGGATCTCATGCGGGACGGCCGCTTCACTCATGATCCCCGGTTGACCGAAGAGTTTGATGTGATCCTGTGCGGTCCGCATTTCATGCCCTGGATAGAAAAGATCGAGTCCATGAAGGACCGGGAGCAAGCCTGGCTGGACTATATGGACATGTTGCTCGACAAGCCTGAGTTCGATGTCCTGGCGCACCCCTTCCGCCGCATAGCCGACCTGACCAACCGGGTGATTACCGACGAGACGGTGGATCGCTTTCTTCATTGGGTCAAAGAGAGGAAGATAACCATCGAGTTGAATTCGAACGCCAACACGCCGGAAACGGCGGAAATACGCATGCTGCGATTTGCGGCGGACAATGGAATTCCCATGGTGGTCGGCACGGACTCGCACCAGTGTGCCCAGGTTACGAATTTCACCATTGCCGAAAGACGGTTGGCGGCGGCCGGATTGACCGTCGACGATCTCAACATTCAGGAAGTTGAGGCGTTTCTGGCTCGGAAAGGCCGGAGAAACACGGCCGCCTCCCGGCCCGGGGCATAATTTCCCGTAACCTGTTCGTGTCGTCTGGTGTGTCGTCTGGTGCGTCGTCTGGGGTCACGTCTCCACAATCGACATTTCATCAATGCGTCGTCTGGGGTCACGTCTCTCTGTGTCGTCTGGGGTCACGTCTCCACAATCGACATTTCATCAAGGCACTCCTTTACCAACCGGCGTTTCGCCTGGTCTCGGGACAATACCAGCTCCCGCCCCGTGTCGTCTGGGGACACGTCTCCACAATC
>JBIJCW010000230.1:0-3269 GCA_044344495.1 Kiritimatiellia bacterium
CAATATCGAGATCGTCAAGCGCATCCTGCAGATCCTCGACAAACCGGAAACGTTGATCACCTATGTCAAGGACCGCCCCGGCCATGACCGCCGCTACGCGATGGACAACTCCCGCGCACAACGCGAGTTGGGATGGGCGCCAGCCCACCGCTTCGAGGACGCCCTCAAGGCCACCGTCGCCTGGTATGTCAACCACCCGACCTGGTGGCAACGGATCCGCAGCGGCGAATACCGCAAGGCCTACGAAACGCTTTATGGATGGCGCGATGACCAATGCCACTGACCACGCCCCGCGACACGGCTCCCCCGTGACGGAACGCACACTCTCCTCCCGCCTCGCCTTCTCCGGACGCCTGCTCAAGGTGGAAGTCGTCGATGTCGAACTGGAGCCCGGCGTCCACGCCGTCCGTGAAATCATCCGCCATCCCGGCGCCGTCGCCGTTGTGGCCCGGTGCCCGGACGGCCGCTTCGTCCTGGTACGTCAGTTCCGTAAGGCCGCGGAACAAACCTTGCTGGAAATCGTGGCGGGTGGCTTGGAACCCGACGAGGCGCCGGAGGACTGCGCACGCCGGGAAATCCGCGAGGAAACCGGCCACGAAGTCGTTTCCATCCGCCGCCTGGGCGCCGTCTATCCCACGCCGGGATACAATAGCGAAATCATCCACCTCTATTCGGCCGCCGTCTCGGCGGAACGGGCACCCCACCCCCAGGGCGACCACGA
This sequence comes from Kiritimatiellia bacterium, assembly GCA_044344495.1. Lineage (GTDB taxonomy): Bacteria > Verrucomicrobiota > Kiritimatiellia > CAIKKV01 > CAITUY01 > CAZDUS01. Next base: position 722 of record JBIJCW010000230.1, read on the forward strand.
TGAACGCATCGCCGTCGAGTACTTCACCCGTACCGAATTTGAACGCCTCATTCATGACGGACAAATCCAGGACGCCAAAACCCTCTCCGCCTGGCTCCTTTACACTACCCAACCTTAGTCCCTCGTAAGAACCCCCGCCTATGAGTATTTTCGAAGTCATGATGCTGATTTGTTTCGGAGCGGCTTGGCCCTTCTCCATCGCGCGGTCATGGAAATCAAGATCCACGGCTGGCAAAAGCATCATCTTCCTGTGGATTGTCCTGGCGGGCTACGTCTCCGGCATCATCCACAAACTGCTATACAACCGTGATGCAGTCATCGTCCTCTACACGCTGAACTCCATCCTCGTGCTGATCGACATTGCCCTCTACTACCGCAATCGCCGCCTCACTTTCTCAGCCTCACCCTGATCGACGTCACATCAGCCACCCCATCAGGTAACATCGCCGACGTCGCCGCCCACCGGGTGAGATCGCCGACATCGGCCACCCACCGGGCTCGCCCCGATCGACGTGACATCGGCGCCCACCGGGTGAGATCGCCGACGTCGCCGCCCACCGGGTGAGATCTACGTGACATCGGCCGCCCACCGGGCTCGCCCCGGTGGAGGCAAACGTTGAACCTACACACCTGCCCATCATCCCAACCTTCTTCCCGCCTTGAGAGGAACTTTCGGATCCAAAATACGAAGTACCGTTCATGACCCTCCCGGACCATTTGCTGTTTGAGCAGGTATGTCCCAAAACGCGAAAGTTGCAACTCCTGATTATACAACACGTTATCCATGACCAACCTCCTATTATCTTGATATCACGCCTTCCTGATATACCCGATAAAACCGGGCAAAGGCGGAATGAAACCACCCGGTTTCCCGCCATGGTGATAATAATTTCCCGTGATATCAGGAACGACACATAACACCGATAAAACCCAGCAAAGGACGAACGGCTGTTCGTGGCCTCAGGCACGCCGGGTAGTGCAATGACGGGTTGCAAGGGATTGATTACCAGGCGGTTCAGCGGGAACCATGGGTGTTAAGCAGGGCGTACGCAGGGGTATTGAAAGATAGCGCTTGCAGGGACCATCCCCCGGGAATACCATCCAGAGACAGGAAATGTGGAATGTCTGATATTGAATAGTTCGATCGCAGGAGAAATGATGAGAGAATGGATCATTGCCTCACTTTCAGTCCTTTGTGTCTCGTGTTGTTGCGCGCAGACCAACGTAGTGGGCACCTGGTCTTGCGTGGAGACAAATCGGTATGGTGCAGCGGACCCCCGTCACGCCGACGAAACCTACGTAACGACGACCCGCTTTCAGTTCGCGACAAACGGCACGATCACAGTAACGGCAAACACTCCTCGGAACATTCAAAGGACTGGCATCATCAATACCAAACATGCGGGGACATACCTAATTGAAGGGAATCAACTCACAATTACAGCCAGGGAGATTACCGGATATAGGGAGCGTATGTGGGGTCTAAATGACTCGTACTCGTTCGGTTGGGATGGACAGGTATTGATCTTGGCGAACAAAACAAGCGGGAAAGTCCGCTACCTTACGCAGGAACAACGGACCGAACCAACTTCTGGTGGCGACGTCGCTACCCGCGCCGCACCACAGAAGTGACGTTCGCCGAAGGAGAAATGAGATGCCGCTCCAAAGCATAGGGAATTGCCCATGGTGCGCCGCCACCGTGGACATGAAGAAAGAGGGTGGCGCATTCCGGTGCCCCGTCTGCGAATGCCGCTATCGGCACAACTGGCTCGCCTGGGTCGTCGGAATCCCTCTGGCAGTTGGCGTAGCGCTTCTGGTCTTCCAGAAACTGCACATCGGCACGTTTTCCGCCTTCTCTGGAGCTATCGGCGCCATCATCGTCGTCTCGCGCATGGGCCTGTATCGCTTAGTTGAAAAAGGAAAGAAGGACGTCACAGTCCAAGCGGTTCAAGAACACAAACCGGAAAAGAAGGAGAGTCGCTGGGCAATCATATTCATGGTGGTCCTTCTTGCGGCGATCGCCGCATTCTTCTTCTTCGCAATGAAGGGAACATGACCGGCGAACAACAAACTGGTGGCTATTCTCGCTCCGCTCGAAACCCACAGTTTGGGCGTTGGGCACAAAAGATGAAAACAGCAGTCATTGTCATCGTGGTCGTCGCCCTTTTCGTCGTCCTCTTCATCGTGAAACGGGCCGGACAGTCTTCGCCCTTGGAGGCAGTCATCAATATTCCTGACGACGACCCCGACATGGCGGCCGCCATCCGGAAAGCACAGGAGACGCTCCCGACTTGAATGCGGGTGGGGTCACGTCTCCATATTCTGCAATTAGGCATTGCGATGGAATTGTGAAATGCGGGTGGGGTCACGTCTCCATATTCTGCAATTAGGCATTGCGATGGAATTGGGTAAAGTGTTATAGGTGGCGCATGGCAAGACCAGTAAGGACACTATTGAGACTTGCATAATATAGGAATGACTAGATCACAAAGAAAACTCGGCTTGTTTCCAGAAAGCCCGGACAAGGGAAGGGCGTTTTTGCATTCGT
>JBIJCW010000255.1:0-2806 GCA_044344495.1 Kiritimatiellia bacterium
AGACCCTTTCCCCACGCCGCCTGAAGGCCATCGTCAAAAAGGAATTCCGCCATATCTGGCGCGACCCGCTGTCCCTGGGCATGCTTGTCGTCGTCCCCGCCTTGCTCCTCATCATGTACGGTTACGCCCTGTCTTTCGACGTAAAACACATCCGCATGGCCGTCCTTGACCTGGACCGCACGGCGGAAAGCAGGACCCTGCTCGACAGTCTCTTCCGGAATCCCTACTTCACCCGGGTCGGCGATCTGAGCGCTTCCGCCGAGGCCAACGACCTCTTGAACCGCGGGAAGGTCCGGGCCGTTCTGATCGTGCCGCGCGGATACGCACGACAACTGGCCGGGAACGAAGCCGTGAGCGTCCAGGCGCTGATCGACGCCAGCGACGCCAACACCGCCACCACAACCATCGGGTACCTGGACGCCTTGGCGGAACGCGCCAACCGCAAGGTCCGGATCGAGGCCCTCCGCCGGATCCGCGACTCCACGGCCGCGCCCCTGGTCCTGGTCGAACCCAGAATCTGGTTCAACCCCGAACTGCAGAGCGCTCAGTTCCTGGTCCCCGGCCTCATCGGCATGCTCCTCATGATCGCCGCCGTGGTGGCCACCTCGCTTTCAATCGTCCAGGAAAAGGAGCGTGGCACCATGGAACAGATCATGGTCTCGCCGGTAAAACCGGAGGAATTGATCCTGGGCAAGACGCTCCCCTATGTGGTGGTTTGCATCGTGACCATGGCCTTCGTGCTGATCCTCGGTCGCATCCTTTTTAACGTAACCGTCCAGGGCTCCTTCCTCCTGCTGGGACTCGCCACCCTCCTTTTCCTGTTCGCCGCGCTCGGAATGGGGGTGTTGATCTCAACCGTCACCCGATCCCAGCAACTCGCCTTTCAAATCGCCATCCTATCCTCCCTCTTGCCGGCCGTGGTCCTCTCCGGACTCATCTTCCCGATCCGGAACATGCCCCTGCCCATCCAGGGCTTGACGTTGCTCGTGATCCCCCGGCATTTTGTTGCCGCCCTGCGCGATATTATCCTGCGCGGCGCACCCTTCTCCGCGATCGCCCCCGAACTGGCGGGCTTGCTGCTACTCGGGGTTGCCTTCAACATCCTGGCGGCCTTGCGCATAAGAAAGACCTCATGACATGAACCCAGCCGGAACCTCCAAATCGACGCATGCCGGGTTCTTCCACCGGGTCCGGGTTCTGCTTGCCAAGGAACTGGCACAGATTCGGCGCGACCGCGGCCTGATCGGTGTTCTGGTGGCCGCACCCGTGTTCCAGTTGCTCATCATGGGGTTCGCGGTAACAACGGATATCCGCGACATCTCCCTCGCCGTCCGCGACAATGACCACTCCTATCACAGCCGCGAATATGCCAGGGCCATCGCCGCCTCCGGCTACTTCAAAACCAGCATGCTCTCCGGCGCGATCGGTAACGACAACGACCTTCTGGTGGCGGGCCGCGCCGGCTTGGTACTGACCATTCCTCCCGGATTCGGCGCCGACCTCGTGTCCGGCCAATCCCCCACGGTACAAGTCCTCGTTGACGGCGCCGACAGCAACTTCGCGGTCACCGGCCTGAACTACATCCAGAAGGCCACCCGTCTCTATTCCGGTCGACAGGTACGGGTGTTGGAGCAGGAACTGCTCAGCCGCACCGGCAAAGGCCTTCCCTCCATCACCATGGACTCACGGGCCTGGTACAACCCCAGCCTGCTGTCGCGTTACTACATGGTCCCGGCCCTCATGGGCGTGGTCCTGCTGGTCACCACCATGCTGGCCACCAGCATGAGTCTGGTCAAGGAACGCGAGGAAGGCACCATGGAACAACTCATCGTTACCCCGCTCCAACCTTCGGAACTGATGCTCGGAAAACTCCTCCCCTTCGTCGTCATCGGCTTCATCGAAATCACCTTGGCGCTCGTCGTCATCCTGCTGGTCTTCCAGGTCCCCCTCCATGGCAGCCTCCTCCTGCTTTACTGCTTCTCCGCGCCATTCCTCCTGACCAATCTCGGCCTGGGACTCCTCGTTTCGACCCTCGTTAAAACCCAGCAACAGGCGATGATGACCGCCGCCTTTTTCGTCATGATGCCATGCGTCCTGCTCTCGGGATTCATCTTCCCCGTCGAAAACATGCCGCGCGCCTTCCAATGGCTCGCCAACCTGATCCCCTTGAAACACTACCTGGAGATCGTACGCGGCATTTTCATGAAAGGGACAGGCTGGCATGAACTCTGGCCCCAGGCCACCATCCTGCTCGGCTGGGGAATCGGAATCCTCACCCTGGCCACCTTCAAATTCCACAAGCGACTGGGATGAAACGACGCCAATCTTCTACTTCACCGGCATCTGCCCGGGTCGCAATGTCTTCACCACCCACGGCAGACCGCGGCGGTTGAGTTCTTCCATGAATGGGTCAGGATCAAACTGCTCGACGTTGAACACGCCCGGCGCTTTCCACCGGCCACTCAACATCATCATGGCGCCAATGACCGCCGGAACGCCGGTCGTGTAGGAGATGGCCTGCGCCTTGACTTCCTTCCAGCACGCCGCGTGATCGCAAACATTGTAGATGTAGATCTTCCGCCTCTTGCCGTTCTTGACGCCCTCAATCATGCACCCGATGTTCGTTTTGCCGGTATAGTTCTTACCCAGCGACGACGGCTCCGGCAGCACGGCCTTCAGGAACTTCAGCGGCACCACCTCACGCCCCTCGTACATAACCGGGTCAATCCGGGTCATCCCCACGTTCTCCAACACGCGCAGGTGCGTCAGATACTGCTGCCCGAACGTCATCCAGAACCGGATGCGC
>JBIJCW010000093.1:0-8656 GCA_044344495.1 Kiritimatiellia bacterium
GGGATTCCAACTCCTCATGGTACATCAGGTACATCTCCTTGGGGCCCACTTCCGGAAAGTCAAAGGCCTGATGCACCGACAGCGGATCGGTTTCCTTCCATTGCCCCTTCTCCCAGTACTTGCCGCGCTGGGTGATTTCCCGGATGTTGATCTCCGGATTGAAATTCGTGGCGAATGCCTTGCCGTGGGACCCGGCATTGCAGTCCATGATGTCCACAGTGTGGATCTCGTCAAAATAGTGCTTCTGGGCATAGGCGCAGAAGATGTTGGTCACACCGGGATCAAAGCCGCATCCCAGCAACGCCGTAAGCCCCGCCTGCTTGAATCGGGACCGGTAGGCCCACTGCCACTTGTATTCGAACTTGGCCTTGTCCAGCGGCTCGTAGTTGGCCGTATCCAGGTAATCGACCCCGGTCGCCAGACAGGCGTCCATGATGGCAAGATCCTGATAAGGCAGCGCCACATTGATCACCAGGTCCGGCTTGAATTTCTTGATCAACCGGATCGTATTCTCCGGCTTGTCCGCGTCCAGGGCGGCCGTCTGGATCCGCCGCTTGAGTTGCCCCGCAATCGCCTTGCACTTGGCTTCCGTCCGGCTCGCCAGACAAATCTCCGAAAACACCTTGGGCACCTGCGCGCACTTGTGCGTCACCACACCGCCCACTCCACCCGCTCCAATAATCAGAACTCTGCTCATGTTATCCTCCCGCCAGACAATGGTTAACCCGCCAACCCATGCAAAAAATCGACGGCATCCTATAATGAGCCCCCGCTTCAGTCAAACTGCGGATGCACCGCTCGTTACCCCGGACTAGATCCCCCTGGCCTTGCGCCAGGGGTGAATGAAGTTGGGAGACGGTTGACCTCGCGACCCTCCAGCGTCTGCCCCACCGACTCAAGGTCGGCCGGTGGCAGGAGGCGCACCAAACCGCAGATGTAAAACCCGCTGCCCCATCCCTTTCATTTCCCCACACCAACCTTCTGCAACTTCGGCTCAATGACCATGCGGCAGTAGGGAGCCGTGCGATTCCGGTTGAAGTAGTCCCGGTGATAGTCCTCCGCCGGATAGAAATCGCCCGCCTTCTCCAAGGTCGTCACAATCGGAGACTGGTAGTGGCCCGCCGCCCCCAGCGCCTTTTTTGATTTCTCTGCGGCCGCCTTCTGCTCCTCGGAGAAGTAGAAGATCGCCGAACGGTATTGCGTACCGATATCCGCCCCCTGCCGGTTCAATGTGGTGGGGTCATGCACCCGCCAGAACACATCCAACAGCGCATCATAACTCACCTTGTCAGGATCATAGGTCACGCGGATCACCTCGGCATGCCCCGTCTCCCCCGTACATACATCACGATAGGTCGGATTCTTGACGTGACCGCCGGCGTACCCCGACTCAACCTTGATCACCCCTGGCGCCCGCTGAAAGACAGCCTCCGTGCACCAGAAACACCCGGCCCCAAACATGGCGTAAGCCGTCTTCTGCGCCGTATTGGTTTCCATCATGTTCTTCGATGCCTTCATGTCGCTGTCCTCCCCCATGCAAAACCGGCCAGCCCACAAAAACCACCCGATGATCACTATTGCCTTCATGGACTCAGCTTACCACAATCGGTCTCCTGACGCTCACTCCATCTCAAAGCGGAATAAGCCGCCCCAGCAAATACGGAACAACCTGCTCGGTTCTCAGGATTCTCACCCCGATCGCAACCTGCTCAAACTCAAGGCCCGCCAGACGTTCCAGTTCATACGTCGTCAATCCCCCCTCGGACCCCACAACCAGCGTCACTGGCTCCCGGACAGCGGCAGGGCATGCCGTGGTCGCCCCTGGATGGGCAACCAGGCGGCGGCGCCCAGCACTCAAATCCGGCAACACATCCTCCACAAAAGGTTTGAAATGCCGGTGCAGGCTGATCAAAGGCGGCATCGTGTCCATCGCCTGCTCCAAGCCCAGATGAACCTGCGCATGCAGGGACTCCTCCGACAACCAGGGGGACTCCCAGTAACTCTTCTCAACCCGATAGGCGCCAAAGATCGCCACACGCTTCACGCCCAGCGTAACCACCGCTTGGATGATACGCCGAAAGCACTTGGGGCGCGGCATGGCCAAAGCAAGCGTGACCCCGACGGCAGCAGGCGGTTCCTCGTTCAGAACCAGATCCATCTCCACGACGGCCTCGCTTGCCGAAAGCACGGTCCCTGTCCCCATCCGTCCGCCAAACAGGCCTACGCGGAGACTATCCCCGACAACCGCCCGGAGCACGCGGTGGATATGCAGCGCCTTGCGCCCCTCAAGGCGAACGCGATGCCCTCCAGACAACTCACCCGGCTCGACAAGAATCATGTTCATCGAATCCATGATCTCATTTCCGTCGGGTTTGTAAAGCGCCCGCGGACCGGCCGCGTAATCGGGTCTTGTCATCGCACAGAACTTCACAACATCAGCCGCCCACCGGGCTTGCCCCGGTGGAGGCAAACGTTGAACGTACGCCGCCGACAAGAGGACGCAGGGATCGCCAAGACTCAGAGATGCGCCCAGCCCCTACACAATCCTTGCTTTCCATTCGGCATCTGGTTACGTTCAGACAACTCTCAACCACACTATACAGGAGTGCCTCATGGTCACCGTTCTACTGGTCATCCTCTGCGTCCTGATCGTCTTGATCCTGATCAAACTGGGCGATATCAAGAATACCCTGCAACAACTCCCCAACCTCGAAGTCCGCCTGGACGCCATCGAGGAATTGCTACGTCCAAAGAAACAGGCTGACATTAAACCACAGGCCCCCGCCACGCCCGCCATTCTCAATCCAGCATCCGTCATTCACACTCCACCGCCACCACCACTCCCCTTTGCGCCCCCCACCCTCCACCCGGCACCAGTCACCAGTTACACCCCGCCCGCCCCCCAAGCCAAACCCGCCTGGATGGAAAGCGCCACCGCCATCCTCAACCGCATCTGGCAGTGGATCCTCGTGGGTGAGGAATTCCGCCCCAAGGGCGTGGCAATGGAATACGCCGTGGCCACCACCTGGTTGGTGCGCGTTGGCATCGTCGCCCTCGTGGCCTGCGTCGCCTACTTCCTCAAGTGGTCCATCCAGCGCGAACTCATCGGACCGGCCGCCCGCGTCGCCACCAGCATCACCTTCGGACTCGGCCTCCTCATCGCCGGTCGTCGCCTGCTCGGCAAACGCTACCACATCATCGGACAGGCCTTCATGGGCGGCGGACTGGCAACCCTCTACTTCAGCATGTACGCACTCGGCCCCCTCTACCACCTGGTTGACTCCCAGACCCTGGTCTTCGCCCTCATGATCCTCGTCACCCTCTCCGCCGGCATCCTCGCCCTGGAATCCAAGTCAATGCTGGTCGCCATCTTCGGCATCATCGGCGGCTTCTGCACCCCGATCATGCTCCGGACGGGAACCCCCAACTTCCTTGGCCTCTACAGCTACCTGCTCATCCTGAACCTCGGCATCCTCGCCATCAGTCTGCTACGCCCCTGGCGCCTGCTGAACTACCTCGGCTTCCTGTTCACCTATGGCATCTACCTCGGATCCCTCACCCAGTATCAGCGCGCCGACTTCCCCGTCGTCATCACATTCCTGTCCCTGTTCTTCGTCGTCCAGTCAACCTTGGTCTTCATCCACAACATGCGCAGGCGCATCCCCTGCTCCGTTCTGGAAATCATCCACCTGACCCTCAATGCCGGCCTCTATTCCCTCGCGGGCTATCACCTGATCCGCGACGCCGTCGGCCGCCCCTATCCGGCCATCCTGGCCCTCGCCCTGGCCCTGTACTTCACGGCCCATGTCGTGGTCTTCCTACGGTCGAAACTCAGCGACCGCCCCCTGCTCCTCACCGCCATGTCCCTGGCCGTCTTCTACGCCGCCCTGACCATGCCGCTCGTCCTCGAGCAGGAATCTCTCACCATCGCCTGGGCACTGCAGGCCTATCTGTTTCTCCGTCTCGGTCGCTCCATGGACAACCGGTTCCTCCGCCACCTCGGTTATGCACTCTACGGAGCCACCGCCATCCGCCTCGCCCTCTTCGAATTCCCGCGGTTTGACACCCCGGGGTTTGTCGCCCCGGAAACCATGCATGCCTACTGGAAGGCCATGACCAGCCGCCTATGGACCTTCGGCTCGGTCATTGCCTCCCTGGTGGCCGCCTTCCGCCTGGAACGCCGCTATCTGGCACCCGGGAGCGACGAGGCCGCCCCCGATGTTCCCGATATCCCGCTTGGACTCCCGGCCTCCATCACCCGCCACGCCTTCTTCTGGAGTGTAACCGCCGCCTTGTTCCTCTACCTCCACTTTGAACTCTACGCCATGTTCGCCTACCTGCCCCCCTGGCGACTCCCGGTCCTGACCGGCCTCTGGTGCGCCATGGCAGTCTTCTTCATCCTCTTCCATCGCGCCACCGGCATAGTAGCCGCCCTCGTGGCCGGACTTTTCTTTGCCGCCGGCGCCATTGCCAAAACCCTGTTCTTCGATTTCGGCGCCCTGAACCTTTGCCACCACTTCTACTTCAACACGCCCTACCTCTGGCCCGGCGCCTTCGCCCGCCTCCTGGACTTCACCTTCGTGGTGGCCATCCTGATCTTGGGCGCGGCCCTCCTCCGACAAGGCTCCCGCTCCCGCACCATCCCCGCCCTCTTCGGCTATGCAAGCCTGGCTCTGCTCTGGCTCTATGGCACCCTGGAAATCGCAACCCTCCTGCATTGGAAACTGCCGGACTTCGAAAAAGGCGGCGTCTCGGTCTGGTGGACCGTGTTCGCCTTCGCCATGCTGGCCGGGGGCATCTGGAAGAACACGCGCCCCATCCGGTATGTGGCCCTGTTTCTCTTCAGCGTGGTCATCATCAAGATCTTCTTCATGGACCTCGCCAACATGCCCGTCATCCTGCGCGTCGCGGCCCTGATGGTCCTCGGTGTCCTGCTCCTCCTCGGCGCCTTCGCCTACCTGCGCGCCGGCAAGCGTTTTACCTCCGCCGCCCTCTGCCTCCTGCTTCTCGGCACCGCCACCCACGCGGCCACCCCGCCACGCCTCTTCCCGAAGGAAAAAACCCTCTCCGCCCCTGCGGAACCACGAACCGACGTCGGTCAGTGGATCATGGATGCCAACCTGTTCGATGCCCTCGATAGCGCCTATGGCAACCTGCGCCTCTTCGGTCCGGACGGCAAGGAAACGCCCTTCCTGATCCGCAACAAGGCCGACACCCGCTCCGTGGTGAGTTACGTCCCCGTCTCGGTGTCATCCTCGGTCGAGTCCCTGCGTAAACTGGAAGATAACCGCGTGGAATTGACCGTCGTCCGCAAAGCCTCCGAACCCATGGTGGCCGGCATTCAGCTCGAGTCCAACATCCGGAACTTCGAGAAACTGGTCTCCGTCTACGGCAGCACCGATCGCGTCACATGGACCCGCCTGGTCGAGGCCGCCCCCATCTACGACTACTCCCGCTTCATCGACCTGCGCCGCGACCGGATTTCTTTCGCCCCCTCCGCCTACACAGCCTACCGCATCGAAATCTCGAACATGACGGAAAAACAGGATTCGCCCCTGGTCGAACTGATCCGCCAGACCCGCGGTTCGGAAACCCCCACCGAAACCGAAGCCACCGCCTTCCGCCGCGAACCCTTCCGAATCGACCAGATCCGCTTCCTGGAACGACGCGAGAGCATCGTCTCCGACGCCACCGAAACAGCGGACGCGGATGTTACCGACTTCAAGATCGGACATGACACCAAGGATTGCACCACGCTCATCACCTTTACCACCCGCCACCAACCCGTCACGGTTGTCTCCCTGCTCACCGACGACAGCAACTTCAGCCGCGCCGCCACGGTCGAGGGCGAAACCGAGTCCACTCCCCGCACCTGGCATCCCCTCTCCTCGGGCACACTCAGCCGCATCCGCATCGGAGGAACAAGACAGGAGCAGTTGACCCTCACCTTACCCGGCACCCGCTATCAGCAATACCGCGTGATCATCCGCGACATGGATAACCCCCCATTGAACATCACCGGCGTCAGGATTCGCCACAACCAGGTGGAGGGGTTGTTCTTCCCCAAGAGCACCACACCGCACCGACTCTGCTACGGCGGCCATGATATTCCCGCCCCGGTCTATGATGTCGCCTCGGTATTGGGCCGCGTGGTTCCCGAATCCGTTCAGCCCTGGAAGGTTGGCGAAGAACGGACCAACCCCGATTTCTCGACCCAGTGCGCCTTCCGGCTGTGCTCCGGCAAGACCGGCATGACGATCGCCCTGGCGATCATGGCCGTCATCCTGCTCGTCTTTGTGGCCCGCCTGGCCCGCAACATTGAACCCGTATAAGCCAAACCGGCGCCATCAACTCAAGCGGCGCCCGCATAAAGCCGCAACAACAACGGGGCCACGTCGAGGATTGACTTCGCTTCTCGCTTTAGCAATTCGGCCCCACGCCCCATGGCCACCAGAGGCACCGGATTGCCCGAGTGCAGGAACGAGCCTGACTCCTCAATGTTCCCATGGTCGCTGGTAAGCACCAGCAAGTTTCCATCCTCAGCGGCAAAGGGGATGACGCCTGCCAGGAACGCATCGAATAATGCCAGAACCCCCTGCACATCCTTTCGTGACCCTTTGTGGGCCACGCGGTCGGTTTGAAAATACTCGAACACCGTGAAGTCGTATTCCGCCGCAATTCCCAGAAGATCCCGCGCCGATTCCGCCGGGGTTACCAAATCCCCCTCATAACCCCGTTCACGCAGACTGGCACGGGTCAGATCCTGATAAACCGCCTTCCCGCGCATCATGTCCTGCCGGTCCCTCACCCCCCCGAACGCCTTGAGCGCGGCCACGGTCGTCACCGATTGATGCCGCCGGGCATGGACTTCCGCCATATCCTCAACATAGTACGCATTGGCAAACGTCGAACGGAATCCGAGCGCCGCCAACTTGTCGTAGAGATTGTGCAACCGGATGATTTCACGCAGGGCGGGACCGGGAAATCCTTCGACATGCCGACCCATTGCACGCGCGGCATTCACCCCCGTGAAAAGCGCCGTCTGACCCGTCGCGCTCTGGGGAATCCCGTGAACATCCATTCCGGCATCGATGGGAACCGATTGGTGCTCCAGCAGATCAAGCAGGCATGGACACACGCCGCCATAGAGGGGATTCACTTCCGGATCACGCGGCCCGAGACCAAGCCCATCCACCAGGATGAACAGTGTCCGTGGCACCGATGGGTTCACTAGACCCCCACGCCCAACCGCATGGCCAGCCGCTCGGGCAAACCGGCATCGATAACCTTCTTTTGCGCCCCGGCAATGTCATAAGCCACGCGCCGCAATGCCACTTTCCGGGCATTCATGTCATACACCACGTAGGCCGCCCGGTTGTCTCCATCCCGCGGCTGCCCGACGCTCCCCACGTTAATGAAGTACTTCTTGCCCAGCGTGATCGCCGTCGGCGTGCTCCCGTTGATCCGCCGCACATACCCCGCCTTCTCAAAAACCACCGGGTGATGCGTGTGCCCATAGAAACAAACCGTCGTGGACTGGTAATTGAAGTTGGACTCGGCCTCCAGTTCCTCAAACACGTACCCCCACTTCTCAGGCATGTCGAGGGTACTGTGAACCAGGGTGAATCCGTTCACCACACGCACCAGTTTCTGTTGCCGGAGAAACTCGACATCCGCATCGGAAAGCTGGCTGCGCGTCCAATCCACCACATTGGCCGCCAGGGGATGGAAGTCGCGGATACACTCGTCATGGGAACAGTAATGATCGTGATTCCCCCGCACGCAGACCGCCTCCAACTCCTGGATTTTGTGGAGACATTCCGCCGGGTTCGCATTGTACCCGACAATATCCCCCACACAGGTGTAATGCGTCACCCCCTCGGCACGCGCATCGTCAATAACGGCCGAAAGCGCCTCCAAATTCCCGTGGATGTCCCCTAAAACAGCGTACTTGATGTTGGCCATGGCGGTAGCAATTAAACCTTCAGGATCGTTGCCGCAAGCGCAAGATCCTCAGGGGTGGTAATCTTGATGTTGGACAGGGACGAGGGCACCAGATGAACCTTTTCGCCAAGCGCTTCCACTGCGGAAGCCTCATCCGTGACACTCAGTTTCTTCTTCTCGACAAAACTATAAGCCTTGTTCAGCAAATCCACACTGAACGTCTGGGGCGTCTGGACGGCCCACAATTTGGTCCGGTCAACCGTGCAGGTAACCACCATGGTGCGTTCGGCTTCCTTGATGGTATCGGTGATCTTGACTGCCGCCACGCCGCTCCCATGGCGTTTCGCCGAGCGAATGGTTTCCTCAATAATCCGTGGCGTCACACAGGGCCTGGCTCCATCGTGAATCGCCACAATGTCCACGTCATCCCCCAGCTCCTTAAGCCCGTTCCGCACCGACGCCTGTCGCGTCATCCCACCGGCAACAATCTTGCGCACCTTGGAACAGCCAAAGACCTGAACCAACCCACGCGCGGATTCCAATCGATCCTTCCGGACCACAAGGATTACACCATCGATCATTGGACATTGCTCGAATGCCATCAATGAATACGTCATGGCAGGCCTCGTCCCAAGCGGAAGAAACGCCTTGTCGACGTCCGCCCCCATCCGCTCACTTTTTCCAGCCGCTACAATTACCCCGAAGATCATTA
>JBIJCW010000059.1:0-11459 GCA_044344495.1 Kiritimatiellia bacterium
GGAGTGGTTGTGGGGCGAGGGGGGGGTGGGCGGCGAGTTGGCGGGGGCGTGGCGGGCGGCGGAGCGGCTGAGTTTGGCCGAGTTGCATGCGGAGGTGGATTTTGGCGAGGTGGCGGAACGGTTAGGCCGGGTACAGGACGGGTTGATTCTCGACATTGTGCGCAGGACCGTCCGGCACGGGATGAACCGGAATGTGCAGGCGTTGATGGGGCAGGCCTCGCCGGCGGTACGGCGGACGAAGACGTGGCGGGGCGTGGTGTCGGCGGCAGAGGGATGTGGCGAGGCCGGGGGAAGCCGGTCGCTGCAGGTGGCGGCGGATTTATTCCTGGCGGATGGCAAGGGCGATGAGGCGGTGGCGGCGGAACGGAAGGCGTTCGAGGCGATTGGGCGTGAGTTTGGGCGGTACGTCAAATCATACGAGGCGGCCAGGGTGTCGGATCTGGTGCATGGGACGATGGAGGAGACGTGTCTCCCGGTGCGGTTTGATTTGGCGGGGGGGTGGAGCGACACGCCGCCGTATTGTCTGGAGAATCCGGCGCGGGTTTTGAATATGGCGGTGGAATTCGGGGGGCGACGTCCGGTCATGGCACGGGTGAAGGCGTTGGCGGAGCGGGAATGGCGTCTTTACCAGGAGGACGGGGGTTTGGTTGAGGTGGTTCGGCCGGGGGAAGGGACGGGGGAGTACCGTTCGCTGTCGGATCCGTTTGTGTTACTGAAGGCGGCGTTGCAGTTGACGGGGTATGGGGCAGGGCGGGAGATTCACCAGGGGGTGGAGGTGCGGACGCACACGGGGGTTCCGCGGGGGAGCGGACTGGGCACGAGTTCGATCCTGGGCGCGGCGCTGGTGAGTGCGCTGCAGAAGTTGGCAGGGCGGCGGAGCGATGCGGAGCATGTGAGCGAGTTGGTCCTGGTGTTGGAGCAGCGGATCACGACGGGCTGCGGATGGCAGGATCAGGTGGGCGGGTTGATGCCGGGGGTGAAATGTATCACGTCGGCGCCGGTGCAGCCGATGCGGCTGGTGATTGAACCGGTGCCGTTATTGCGGGAGACGGTGGAGGAGTTGGAGTCGCGTCTGGTGATCGCGTATACGGGGTTGGACCGGCTGGCGAAGAACGTATTGCAGATTGTGGTGGGGCGGTATTTGAGGAGGGAGCGGCGGGCCTTGAACTCGATACGGCGTTTGGTGGAGCTGGCGGATGAGGGGCGGGAGGCGCTGGTGCTGGGGCGGCTGGATGACGTGGGGGGGGTGATGGAGGAAGTGTGGCGGGTGCATCAGGAGTTGGATCCGCACTGCAGTAACACGGGTGTGGATGCGATGTTCGACAAGGTGGCGGATCTGGCGTCGGGATGGAAGCTGGCTGGCGCGGGCGGCGGCGGGTTCATGGGGGTATTGGGCAAGGATCCGGAGGCGGCGGAGCGGATCCGGAGAACGCTGGCGGGCTTGGGTGCCGGCGTAAAGGTGTATGATTGGCGGCTGGCCCACAGATGATGAGATGAATATGAAACGACTGGGCATAGCGGCAGTAATAGGCCTTATCACCACTCTAATCTATGCTGGGGATATCGGCGTTGTAACGAACTACTTCATAAGCCTTCAATTTAAAGATGGAACGATCGGTGGCGTCGCGATTCCGTGGATAGGCGACAGGAGAGACGCTGATTACTGCAAAAAGCCAGCGGTTGGTCTTCAAATCGGTGCGACGAACGATGTTTGGTTCATCACCACGGACGTCATGCCGATCATTGCCACAAACAGAAGCGGACGTTCCTATGTCTTGCCCAAGAAGTAGAAGACGAAATGAACAATAGGGCCAACCAGCGGCTTCACCGCGTACGCGGTGCCCGAAGCGGCTGAATGAATTGTGAAAAACTCCGGGGCGGGCACCGCGCCGGGTGAGCCGCGACGTTGGGGCAGACGATTATGAAGATGAACTGGATATGCTGGGCGGTGTGTTTGGCTTCGGTGGCGGTGGCCGCCGATGACATCTGCGTCAAGGTGACCGGCAACGGACAGGAGAAGACTGTTGCCGTCACGACAAACGAGACGACGTGCACGGAACTGTTCTGGGATGGCGTTCGGGACAAGGATGGCTGGATGAGCGGCGGTCACTACAAGATCACTGTTCAGATGGTAGGCGAAGGGGTCATTGTGAAAGAACTGTCGAAGACCGCGCACGGTGGTGTCAGTTCCGAACAAGCCAACAAGACAACCATCCCCGCCAAGAAGATTCCCTGGACAGGAGCGATTTCACAAACGACGGTGACTGTCTTTCGAGTGCAGCAGGACGTGAAGAAGACGGAAAGCCCCAACCATGTCTCTATTATGCGACTTCGGAACCCGCGCGCAGCGCGGCTCAGGGTGAACGCCAACGGTTCGGCCTATGATGACAATGGGTTGACAATCGGCAGACATTATGTGATGGTTTCTGCATGGAATCGATACGCTGGGACGAGCGGAAGAACGGTTGGCTAAGGCAACACCGTGGGGTCTGTTTTGAGCAAGCCGCCGTGTGCTTGGCGTCCGAACGCGTTCTCGACATCACCGATCATCCGAACCAGGAGCGGTATCCGGGGCAGAAGGTGGCGGTGATCGAGATAAACGGTTATGCGTATCTGGTTCCGTACGAATACGCCGGCGAGGAAATCATCCTCAAGACGATGATCCCGAGCCGGAAGGCAACGCAGAAATACATCGGAGAATAGGTATGAGCGACGTGAAACTGGACCGGGAAGAGAAGGACATATTGGAGTCCTTTGAACGCGGGGAATGGGTCTCTATCCGTGACCGGAAGACAGAGATTTCCAGACTTGGAACCGCGGCGCGGGCAACATTGCGCAAAAACCGGCGCATCAATATCCGCCTGTCGGACCGCGATGTGATTGGCCTCCAAGCGAAGGCAGCAGAAGAAGGCATCCCCTACCAGACGTTGATTTCCAGCGTCCTTCACAAGTTCCTGACCGGCACTCTATGGGTGACGGAGACGGGATGGCCGAACAAGGCGTCGCGCCGTACCACCAACCCGCGACGGGTTGGTGTCCGGTGAACGCCATACGTTCGGCAAGATGACCGGAGGGATGATCAATGGTATCGGGACCGACAGGACCATTTGGAATTGCCGTGCTCTTCCTGCTTGGGTGGATCTTTGTAGAGAACAACGTTGTAAAGTACACGTGCGGCGCTTTGTTGCTCTCTTGGTTCGGCTTCATGATCTGGCTCACGATAGCCAACAGGGCATTGAATATCCTCATATTCCCCGGAATCATTGCGATTGCCTGGAGCGCCCTTTCGGGTGTGAAGAACTTATTTGGATCTGAGATTTAGGAAACATTGATGGGCCGAACTGGCGGCATGCGACGCGGGACCCCGCGCGCCTGCGCCAGAACGTGTGCCTGAATCATGACAGAACAATTCCAGAGATTGATGAAGGAGACTGCAAGCTGGTCGGTCCGGTTTGTCGTTGTGCTCGTTGGACTTCCGGTCCTTGTTTTTCTGGTCGTGATAATCGCGGGCTTCTGCAGGATCAACTTCGATATTGGTGTTGTTATTTTGCTCCGGTACGTCCAGATACCCGCTCTCCTTCTTGGTCCCGGCCATGTGGAGAACAAAATGCTTACGCCGAAGACGGCGACTGATTGGCTGATCGTCCCTGCATTATATTTTCTGCTCTCTTTTTGTTTGGGGCTCGCGGCAGGGCTGATTAAGGAAAGAAGGAAGACGTGAAGGGCACAGAGTTGCCTTCGTCCCGGAGGCACGGGACTACGGGGGCCATGGAAGAGAATTCAATGTGGTGTTTATTTCGCCCACGGGAATACCGTGGCCAAAATAAACACCACGCTTCTTGGAGGAAAACCAGAGAGGGAGGAGAGGCGACGGCGTATCCGGCTTTGACTCCTGAGTTCAACAATGGGACACCCAGAGCCGATTTGAGTTACCAGATCAGGTTGTAGAGTTGCTGTTGTGCGGGATCCATTTGGAGTAACATTCTCTGATTTTCTGGATCGTCGGGGTAGCGGAAGGTCATTTCGTACATGGTTTGGGTCAGTTCGGCGGCCCGTTGTGGGCTGATGGGGATGCCAGCATCCTTGAGGCGCCGTTCCAGTTCCTTGTAAATCGTGTAAGCGACGAAGGCGACGAGGACGTGTGCTTCGATACGGCGACGTCGCCGGTGATACATGGGACGGATACGCAGATCCGTTTTTGAGATACGGAACGCCTTCTCGATGTGCCAGAGTTGGCCGTAATTTTCGACGACCATTTCGGCAGACAGGGCGGTATTGGTCAGGTAGCCTTTCAGACCATCCCATTGGGCAGATTGTTCAACCTTCTCCTCGTCGATCTCCACCGTCACTTCGCCGGTCAGCTTGAGGAACTTGTTATAACCACGGTTGTTGAGATGTTCTTTGACCAGGCGGCCCGACCCGACTCGTTTTTTGAGTCGTTGCAGGCCGCTTTCCCGATTGTGCTGGTCCTTTCTTGAACGCTTGTCAGAGTGGGTGACAATCAGTCGATGACCGTTGCCTTGTTCGATAACCACCGACTGCCCATTCGACAGGCCGGTGCATCGTTGGAGAATCACTTTCTGCATGGCTTCCGTTTCGTTGCGAAGCCGGGCCGCCACGATGAACGGATACTTCTCCCGGTCGAGTGCATCCAGATTGTCTTGGCTCAGCATGGCGGCGTCGGCAACGACAACCGGTTTGCCGAAATTGTATTTCTCCTGGATTTGCTGCAAAACCGGCAGTAGCGTCTTGCCCTCGAATGTGTTGCCCTCAAAAATGTCATAGCCAATCGGATAGCCATTTTCTCCGACCAATAATCCAAGCATAATCTGAGGGTTCTGGAACTTGCCGTCCTTCGAAAAGCCGATCTTCCGAAGATCGTCCTCGTCTTCGGCCTCGAAATACAAGCTGGTCATATCATAGAAAACGACACTGATCCGCTTGAGTATCTTGCGCGAATGGTGATAGGCGATCTGCTTGGCTCGTTCAGCATAACACTCGTTAAGTCGATCCAGAAAGCGGTAGACCTCCTGAACATTCATCGTCTTTCCCTGGTAGCGATAGAGATAGTCGATGGTCTTCAACTTGCTTGTAGGGTACACCAGGCGGGCGACAACGATGTCGCGAAAAAGCGGCTCAGGAATCACACCGAACCCAATCTCGTCGAACAGTCGTCCGAAAATCAGATCCGGGCCCGTCGTGCGAATTGAGGCATTACCCAGATGCTTTACGAAATCACTAATCACGGCCCGGTCATGATGATTTTCCGGAAATAGCGAATACTGCCCATGATGCCTTGAAATGAAAAGCTCCCCCAACTCCATCAGGCGCTGCACTTCATGAGGATCATGCGCCGAACCCATCGTCTTGATCACTCGATAGCCATTGGACTTGTCGATGACCTGTACGCTAATAGAGCCAGCTTGATTGCGCTTCTTGCGAATGAACATGGGGCGATTTTAGGCACGGGACACCCAAATCAGCAATAACCGACAAATGCCCCCTTGAAAATCAACGACTTATAAACTGATCCAAAAAAATGTTGAACTCAGGTTGGGGAAAGATTAATTTTTCAAAACATTGATCTATGTCAAGGCGGCTGCTCCGGGTTCGGGCATAATGCGACCTTGTTTTGGGTGTAAGAGAAGAACCAACAAGCAAGGGAAGAGCAATATGAGCAGCATGTTTTGTTATCAGTGTGAACAGACCGGCAAAGGAACAGGGTGTACCGAGTTTGGGGCTTGCGGGAAAGATCCCGACACGGCGGCGCTTCAGGACCTGCTGGTCCAGGTGGCGACCGGGGTGAGCCAGTATGCCCACCGGGCGCGCGCGTTCGGGGTGGTGGATCCCCAGGCGGATCGTTATGTGATGGAGGCCTTGTTCACGACGGTGACCAACGTCAACTTTGATCCGCACCGGCTGGAAGGGATCCTGCGCCAGGGGGCGGTCATCAAGGATGCGATGCACAAACAATATGAGGCGGCGTGCAAGGGGCGGGGCGTTCCGGTGGAGGTGGTGGCGGGGCCGGCGCAGTGGAAGGCGGCGTCGGATCTGGAGGGGTTGATCGAGCAGGGCGAGGAGGCTTCGATCGAGAAGCGCACGGTTGCTCTGGGGGCGGATGTTGCGGGGACCCAGGATCTGATTCTGCTGGGGCTCAAGGGGGTGGCGGCGTATGCGGACCATGCCAAGATTCTCGGGAGCGAGGATGAGGCGGTTTACGCCTTTATCCATGAGGCGCTGGATTTCCTGACGCGACCGAATCCCTCGATGGATCAGTTGCTGGGGTACGCGCTCAAGACGGGCGAGATCAATCTCAAGGTGATGGAACTGCTCGATGCGGCGAACACGGGGACCTATGGGACGCCGGTGCCGACGCCGGTGCGGATCACGCCGGTCAAGGGCAAGGCCATCCTGGTTTCGGGGCATGACCTCAAGGACCTGGAGTTGCTGCTGAAGCAAACCGAGGGGACGGGGATCCAGGTGTACACGCATGGCGAGATGCTCCCGGCCCACGGGTATCCCGGACTCAAGAAGTTCAAGCATCTGGCGGGGAACTACGGCGGCGCCTGGCAGGATCAGCGCAAGGAGTTTGAAGCCTTTCCCGGGTCCATCCTGATGACGACGAACTGCATCCAGAAACCCCGGGAGCACTACCAGAACCGCATTTTCACCAGCGGGCTGGTGGCATGGCCCGGCGTGGTGCATATCGGGGACGGGAACTTCAAGCCGGTGATTGAGGCCGCGTTGGCGGCGCCTGGTTTTGCGGTGACGGAACCGGAGAAGACCATTCTGGTGGGGTTTGGACACGGGACGGTGTTGGGGGTGGCGGACAAGGTGATTGAGGCGGTCAAGACGGGGGCGGTGAAGCACTTCTTCCTGATCGGCGGATGCGATGGCGCCAAGAGCGGACGAAATTACTACACCGATTTTGCCCAAGCGGTTCCGGCTGACTGTATGATCCTGACGCTGGCCTGCGGCAAGTACCGCTTCAACAAGTTGGACTTCGGGACGATTGGCGGATTGCCGAGGTTGCTGGATATGGGTCAGTGCAATGACGCCTATTCGGCGATCAAGGTAGCCTCGGCCCTGGCGGGTGCCTTCAAGTGCGGGGTCAACGACCTGCCGTTGTCGCTGGTGTTGTCGTGGTACGAGCAGAAGGCGGTCTGCATCCTGCTGACGTTGCTCCACCTCGGCATCCGGAATATCCGGCTTGGACCGAGCCTGCCTGCGTTTGTGACTCCGGCGGTGTTGAATGTGCTGGTGGACAAGTTCGCGATCAAGCCGGTTACGACGGTGGAGGCCGACCTGAAGGCGGCGTTAGCGGGGAACTGAGAGGGGGAAGGGTTGATGATGGCGGGGGCGGGGTAACCCGCCCCGGTTTTATTCATTCTTTCTTGATATGGATCAAGGACGAATGGGACGGTCTGGGGTATTGTAGTGGCAATTCAAGGGGAGAAAGCATCATGAAACGGAAAATCATCAAGATCGACGACGCGAAGTGTACCGGGTGTGGATTGTGCATCCCGAATTGTCCGGAAGGTGCGATCCAGATCATTGACGGCAAGGCGCGACTGGTCAGTGACCTGATGTGTGATGGGTTGGGCGCCTGTCTGGGTCATTGTCCGGAAGGGGCGATTACCATCGAGGAGCGTGAGGCGGAGGCCTATGATGAGGCCAAGGTGATGGCCAATATCGTCAAGGCGGGGCCGAACACGATCCGGGCGCACCTGGAGCATCTGCGGGATCACCAGCAGATGGAGTATCTGGCGGTGGCGGTTGGGTATCTGAAGGCGAACGGGATTGCCAATCCGCTGGTTGAGGCGGGGCACGGTTCCGGTGCTGCTCATTCCGGTTGCCCGGGCAGCCGGGCGATGTCGCTGAAGAGCAAACCCCAGACGGAGGCGGGGGAGGCGGTCGGGACGAGGCCGTCGCAATTGACGCACTGGCCGATCCAGTTGCATCTGCTGGGACCGCAGGCGCCGCATTACCAGGGGAGTGATCTGCTGCTGGCGGCGGACTGCACGGCGTTTGCGCTGGGCGATTTCCATAAGGATTATTTGAAGGGCAAGACGCTGGCGATTGCCTGTCCCAAGTTGGACGTGGAGCAGGAAGTCTATGTGGAGAAGATCCAGGCGTTGATCGATGTGGCGAAGATCAACACGTTGACGGTGATGATCATGCAGGTGCCGTGTTGCGGGGGGTTGCTGAGGCTGGCGCAGAAGGCCGCGGCGCAGGCGACGCGGAAGGTGCCGATCAAGTGTGTGGTGGTGGGACTGAATGGGGAAATTCTTAAGGAGGATTGGGTATAGGAAAGGGAGGAATCCAGAATCCAGAATGGGGAGAACGCAAGCGGGTGTGAGCAATAGACTACAGGCTACGGACGAGAACCAAGAAAAGAGATGAATATGAGCAATCTTGATGAATACAAGGGGACGGTGATTGAGTTGGCGGGTGGTGTGGACGTGGCGGCGGGATCGGTTGTGAGCAAGACGATTCTGGACAAGAAGACCGGGACGTTGACGCTGTTTGCGTTCGACAAGGGGCAGGGGTTAAGCGAGCACACGTCGCCTTACGATGCCACGGTGCAGATTGTGGAGGGGGAGGCGGAGTTGGTGGTGGGCGGGAAGCCCAACCGGGTCAAGGCGGGACAGTTATTCATCATGCCGGCCAATGTGCCGCATTCGGTGCGGGCGGTGGAACGGTTTAAGATGTTGTTGATCATGATCCGGTGATCGGGCAGGTCCACCGCGAACGTTCAACGTTTGCCTCCACCGGGACAAGCCCGGTGGGCGGCTGAGGTCATGTCGCCACATCGCTGTTGTTGACGAAACAGTGGGGGCGTGGTTGGATGGCCCTTCTTTGAATCCATGAAAACCACTGTCATTGTTATTTTGGCGCTCCTCGTCGGTCTTGTGCTGGGGAGTTGGAGTGTGAAGGAAGATCTCCGCCGGACGGAGCGGGAGGTGGCTTCGCTCCGGAAGGAACTGAGTCGGCGTTCCGGATCGCCGCAAGGTCGTTTGTCGGGCATCACATCCATGCTCAAGATACAGGAAGACGGAGCCGGGTCTGGGCGGGTGAAGCAACGCGGTAGAAGTGTCGGCGTCGCGGGAGCTCCGCCCTCCAGAACCGATACCGGCGTCGCGGGAGCTCCGCCCTCCAGAACCAATGATGGCGTTGTGGGAGTTTCACCTTCCAACACGGTGAAGTTGGGTGGCGAACCATGGCAGGGGAGGCGGCAAGGCGACTTGCGCAAGCAGGTGGAGACGGCGGCGGCGGTCTGGAAGGCGCGGTCGGATTTAGCCCGGTCGGGGTTTCTATCCACGGTGGCCGAAACCGACGCATTGGCGGCACAGTTTGATGTGTCGATGGCAGCCATGAACCTGAGGATGAGCAACAGTGTCCGCACCTGGGCGGAATCTGTCGGGCAGCGGCGGGAAGTTTCCTCCGAGGACGGCATACGGATCATGAGTGAACTCAGTTCCACCTTGGTGCAGGCGTACAACGACCTCGACCGCACGATGCCGGCGGGTTGGCGGGCGAAAGCCGGGCCGGAGTTTGAGGTGGTTAACTTCATCAATCCCGAGGTGGTCATGCCCCTGACGGATGTTGAGGATGTGCTCAGGAAATCCAATGATACCATCAACACCAAAGACGCTGGTGACGCTGGCGCGCCATGAACTGGCGGACTCGGTTCGCAGTCGCCGGGTGATTGTGCTCAGTCTGTTGTATGTGGCGGGGTCCATGGCGGCCACGATGTTGTTTGTGGCGATCCTGCAAAAGGTTGAGCGGCAGGTGGCCCAGAGTCTCGGTGTCAGCGCGGCCGCCGGGGCGGGGAACGTCACCGCGACGCTATGGAAGTCCGATGGGTTCCGAAGTGTGCTGATCAATCTGGCCGGCAGTGACAGTCTGGCCCGCACCCTGCTCGATGTGCCGCCGCTGGCGTTGTTCTATGGATGGTTGTCGTTCACGTTCACCCCGGCGCTGGTCATGCTGACTTCGTCGGCGCGGATTGCCGAGGAAGTGTGGAGTGGTTCGGCGCGGTTTGTCCTGTTTCGCGCGTCCCGTTTGCATTGGTGTCTTGGCAAGTTCATCGGGCAGGCGGTCCAGATACTTGGAGCGCTGTTACTGAGTGCGGCCGGGGCGTGGTTGGTGGGATTGATCCGGATGAAGTCCTTCGAGCCTGCCGGGACGGCTGGGGCGATGCTGGGTTATGCGTTGTTGGCGTGGGTGTATTCGCTGACTTTCCTTGGGTTGGCCCTGGCGGTATCGCAGTGGTGTTCGGCGCCGAACCTGGCGTTGGCGTTCGGGTTCCTGGCCATGATCGTGCTTGCGGTAGTGGCGGGAGTGTCCAACCACTTTGCCGGGGAAGGGTGGCGGCGGGTGTTGGATCTGGGTTACGTGCTGACGCCTGACGGGCATAGCAAGGCCTTGTGGTGGCGGGATGCGGCCCACCTTCTTCCTGCCTGTGTCTTCCTGGGTTCGCTGGCGTTTGTCTACTTTGCGGCCGGGTATGCGCGATTTGCGAGGAGGGACCTTTGAGTGCGGCCCTCACGTTGTGTGGTGTGGTCAAGGAGTACGGACGGCGCCGCGCTTTGGATGGATTGGATCTTGAGGTGCCCCGGGGGGCGGTTTTCGGGCTGGTCGGCAGTAATGGGGCAGGCAAGACCACGGCGATGGCGGTCAGTGTGGGGTTACTCCGGGCGGCCGCCGGTTCCTGTGATCTGCTCGGGATGGGGCCGTTTCGCGCCGAAACCCACGCCGGAAAGGTGTCGCTGTTGCCGCAGGATTCGCGTTTTCCGCCACATGCCCGGGTTGTCGACCTGCTGGATTACTATAGTCGGTTGCAGGGGATTCCCGATGACCGGAGGGCGGCGGGCATTGAGGAGCTGTTGGCCTGGGTTCATCTGGCGGATCGGGCGCGTTCGCCGGTGCGGACGTTATCCCACGGCATGAACCGGAGGTTGGCCATTGCCCAGGCTTTCCTGGGTGAGCCGGAGTTGATCCTGCTGGATGAACCGTTGAACGGGCTCGACCCGCGTGAAGCCGCGCGCATTCGCGACCTGATCCGGGAACGGCGCGGACGCCAGACGATTGTCATCAGTTCGCATAACCTGGGCGACATTGAGATTTTGTGTGACCAGGTGGCGTTCATTGAGCGCGGACGGCTGGTGCGGCAGGATACGCTGGAACGGATTGTCCATCGCAGTCACCGGCTGACATACGTTCTGGCGGGCGCGGTGCCGGTGGAACTTTTGCGGCGGGAAGTGCCCGGGGTCGAGTGGCAGGTGTCGGGAGGCGGGCGGGAACTGGCGGCGTCCTACACGGAGCCCTGGACGGCGCAAAGTCTTATTGAGACTTGCATAATATAGTTAGACACATTCCTCTGTTATTGGTAGTCTTTTGGGCATGGGAAATCCAAAAGGCATCAAACGAGATACACACGCTTTCCGCGCACTGGA
>JBIJCW010000189.1:0-4207 GCA_044344495.1 Kiritimatiellia bacterium
TTCTTGAGGTCGGCCCGGTACTTCAGCACTTCCTGGCGGAATCCGTCCAATTCGCGGGCCTGTTCGGGGCTCATCACGAAGCGCTGTTTGTCGTCCTTCTGGCGCTGGAGTTCCTCCATGCGTTGTTGGGTGGTGCGCAGGCGCTCCTCGATGATCTGTTCCTGCTGCATCCATTTGCCTTGTGCCTCGGCCTCCAGGGCGAGGACGCGCGAGAAGGGGCGTTGGGTGCGGCCGCGGCAGCGGATACCGATCAAGTCCGAACTGCCTGCCTGTTGTTCAATGAGGTTGGCGAACAGGTTCAGGTTGTCGTTGATCGGCTGCATGACGCCGAAGAAGCCGATATCGCGCACTGAGAAGTCATTGCTCAGGAGATCGGCATCGGCCACGAGAACGACGGTGCCGGGTGATTTCGATTCCTTGAGGCCGATCTGGGAGGAGGCCACCCGGTTGGTGTCGCCGGGAGTCGCTGGCATGCCATTGGGGAAGGCGGTTTTGAAGGTGCCCTGGAGCCGGATGGCGAGGTTGTACTGCTTGTGTCCCTGTTGGAACTGGCGCTTGAAGGCGCTGGGATCGAACTGCATCATCATGGCGTCGGCCAGTACGCTTTGATCCGAGGATCGGATAAGGGGTGTGAGGGTGAGACCTTCGGCCGCCTCATTGCCGAAGGTGCCAGCCATGACCATCAAGGCGGACTTGATTGGCGAGGTGACGATATCGCCGGGCGCCATGTTCGGTTCGCGGAGGCTCAGGTAGAGGGGGCTGTTCTCGACCGTATTGTTCTGGCCGCGGAGCGGTGTGGCGGCCTTGAGATCGGCCAGCACCTTGCCCTGCTCAAACTTGACGCCCCAGGCGTCGAAGAGTTTATCAAGGGTTGAGGAGCGTTTTGCTCCCATGCCGTAGGGGTTCATGGCTTCGGCGTCCTGATCAACCGCGCAAAGCGGATCGACAAAGGCGAGCAAGCGTCCGCCGCGGAGGACGAACTGATCGATGGCGAACTGGGTTCTATCGGTCAGGTCCTTGGGGTGGACAACGACAAGGGCGTCGATGTCGGGATTGATGGTTTCTGCGGAAGGTTCGACCATGCGGAGGGTGTAATCCTGGGCAAGTTCGGAAAAGGCGGCCCAGGGCTGGGTTCGTTGGGGACGTTGTCCCGGCATCATCATGGGCGGGGAGGATCCCATGACGGGCAATGTGCTCAACACTCCGACGACGGGTTTCCTGGGTGTAGACACACGGTAGAGCATGCGGGTGACGTTATACTCCAGCAATTCCTCCGTGCTTGGATCGATCAGAGGGATTGCCGCCTGCATATCACCGGAGACAGCCACCAGCCCGAGGTAGATCATGCCGCCGGAGCGCGGGATGGCCTGGCCGTTGATGCCGAAACGCATGGCCAGATCCTCGGCGTCCGAGTCTGGTTTCGGGTCGTACTTTTCGAGGGTGACGTGGCCGCCTCCCGCGACTTCGTACTCCCGGAGGAGATCCTCGACCTGTCGGGCAAAATCCTTCAGGGGGGCCGGGACTTCCGGGGAGCTGGCATTGAAGAAGAACATCAGGGTGACATCGCGGTCCAATTTCGAAAGGACCTTCCGGGTGCCGTCGGAGAGGGTGTAGAGTCTCTCCTCGGTCAGGTCCTTTCGGAGGCGGAACTGGGTGACGATGATATTGATGGTTACCAGGATGACCAGGAAGACAATCAGGCCGGCGAAGCCGCCGGTGACTTTCCAGAATCGGTTCATTGTTGATTTCATTTCCATTGATGGTTCCTCAAGCAGGGTTTGAAAGGTTAGTGGGATCAGCCAGCCTTACGGTTTTCAAGGACCAGTTGGGTTGCGAACAGCATGAAGGCGATGATGCTGGCATAGTACACCAGGTCGCGCAGTGCCACGACGCCGCGCTGGATGCTCTCATAATGGGGCATGAAGCTGAACGAGGTGACGCCCTGGAGAAGCCATTGCAGGCCGGGGTGATCCTGCACGGTACGGATGAGGAAATCCGTGACCGGTGGCCAGCCCGCCAGCAGGAGGAACAGGCAGATGACGACCGACAATACAAAACTGATCACCTGGTTGCGTGTCATGGCTGAGGTGAGGATGCCCACGGACAGGTAGGTGCCTGCCAGCAGGAAGCTGCCCAGGTAACCCGCCACGATTACGCCCGGATCCGGTTCGCCGAGGTAGATCGTTGTGAGGACGATGGGGAAGGTGAGCGCAAGGGCGATGGCCAGGAAGGCCCAGGCGGCGAGGAATTTCCCCAGGATGGCCTGAAAGAGGGTGACCGGCATGGTCAGCAACAGTTCGATGGTGCCGGCCCGACGTTCCTCGGCCCAGAGCCGCATGGCGGAGGCGGGAACGAGGATCAGGTAGACCCAGGGATGCCACCAGAAGAAGGCGCGCAAGTCGGCCTGTCCGTTTTCATAGTAGCGTCCGACGGCGAAGGTCAGGAAGGCGGTGAGCATGAGGAAAACCACCAGGAATACATAGGCCACGGGCGATTCGAAGTAAGACTTCAATTCCCGTTTCAAGATGGCTTTGGTGTTATGAGTGCAATCCATGTTGTGTTCTCTCCTTGGGGTCAAATTCAGTTGCGGGTGGATTCGTCGTTCAGTGTCAGTTCGCGGAAAACGTCGTCGAGGCGACCCTCGATCAGTTTCAAGCCGGTGGGGTGCCAGTCGTGCTGTTTAACGAGGTGTGTAACGTCGGCGAACAGGCGGCTGGGGTCCCGGGGGTAGATGGTGAACTGGTTGCCATCGGCTTCGACCCGGGCGGCGGAATGCAGTGAGCGCAATTCCATGGCGATCTGGTCAGAGGGATGTTTCACGGCGAGTTCGACGGCGCCGTGGGAGTCGCTGTGGGCCTTGAGTTCGGCGGGGGTGCCGTTGGCAACGATCCGGCCGTTGGCGATGATGATGGCCCTTGAGCAGACCGCCTCGACTTCCTCCAGGATGTGGGTGGAAATGATGATGGCCTTGCGGGGTGCCATTTCGAGGATCATGTTGCGCACGACATGTTTCTGGTTGGGGTCCAGTCCGTCGGTGGGTTCGTCCATGATCAGGATGGGCGGGTCATGCAGGATGGCCTGGGCGAAGCACACGCGCTGGCGATAGCCCTTGGAGAGGGTGCCGATGCTCTGGTGGCGGACGCGGTCCAGGTGCGCCTTATCGATGGCGCCATCCACCTGCAGGTTGCGGGCCTTGCCGGAGAAGCCGCGGACTTCGGCGACAAAGCGCAGGAAGTGGGTTACGGTCATGTCGCCATAGACGGGCGCGTTTTCGGGAAGGTATCCGATCTGTTGTTTGGCGGCGATGACGTCCGAGATGACATCGTGGCCGTTGACGATGGCGGTTCCCGACGTGGGCGGCAGGAATCCCGTAATCATTCGCATGGTGGTGGATTTTCCGGCGCCGTTGGGCCCCAGGAAACCAAGGACTTCGCCCTTCTCCACCCTGAAGGAGATGCCCCGGACCGCATGAATGGATCCGAATTTCTTGTGCAGTTCTCGTATTTCCAGCATTACCGTTTCTCCCTTATGTCTTCGAATCACCGTTTTAAGACTGTTCCGCGTCAATTCACCTTGATGGTGCCGGCATTCCTTTCGCCTTCCGCCTGTCTGGGGATCGTGATGCGAAGGATTCCGTTTTGAAAAGTCGCCTTGCTGTTTTCGGGATTGGAGCCGGCGCCGGGCAGGCGCAGGCGTTGTTCAAAGCGGGTGATGCGCTGGGCGTGTACGGCGGGGTGGGCGGTGTCGGGATCCTGTGTTTGCCGCGTTGCCTGGCGGCCCACAATCAGGGTCAGGATGGAACCGTCCAGGCCCAGTTGGATATCCGACTTGTCCACGGAAGGCAGGGTGACGATGACCTCGTAGACGCCGCCGGTGTCGTGGACGCTGATGCCCGGGGTGAGGGTGAGATCAGCCCAGCCTTCATCGAAGCCGTGGGCATGCCTGGGCGTGTCACGCAGGGCTTCTGTGAACATGCCGTCGATTTCGCGCCGCATGTCGCGCATCATGGCGAAAAGTTCAGGAGCCGCGCCGCCATCGGAGGTCTCGAGCGGAGAGGCGATGGCGGACGCGGGGGTGGGGGTTAAGCTGTCGCGGAAAGCCTGTTCGAACATGCGGTTGATGTGATTGTGAATCCGGGCCATCTGGATGGATCCATCCCAGACCGTTTCGGGGGTGACGGTCGTGGTGGTGGGGGTGGGGTGATGCC
>JBIJCW010000117.1:0-7196 GCA_044344495.1 Kiritimatiellia bacterium
GGGATAAGTTTGGAGAACCACCGGGCGGGGGCGGAGGACGCGTCGATTGGGGTGGGCGAACGGAGGGCCGAACGCGATTGCTGTTGGTGCTGGAAGAGGAGGCTCAACTGGAGCAGCAGGACGGCGCACAGGAGTACAACCACCAGGGTGCCTTTCCATGGTTTGCTTCCAGTTGACTTGGTCTCGTTCATGTTGTCCCTAAGATCGGCGGTGCGGTTCCAACCCGCTATGATTTCTGCTGGAAGGAGATAGCAGGCGGTGTGCCAAGTGCGTGAGATGGAGGGAGCAGCAGGGTGGGTATGCTGGAATGCCAGTGAATTGCGGGGTTGCGGACTCCTTGGGATGTGGGTGGGTTGACAGAATGTCCGGATGGCGGACAAGTTGTCCGGTCGCATGCGAATGGAGGAGGGGCGGGCTACTTTGCCGAGGTTATGCCTGCCAGGAGGTGAGCCTCCCACGGGGAAGGCAAGGAAAGGTCAAGTGTGCAGTTCGAAGATTTTGACCTCGCACGGGTCCAGGGTAAGGACGAGTGAGGCATCGTTCAGGATCAAGGTTGTGCCTGTGAGGACCTCGTGCAGGGTAAGGGGATAGGCGAAGTTGCATGCCGCGAGGTTCGGGGCGATCGTCTGTGGGCGATAGATATCGAGATTGGAGAAGAGGAGGAATCCCGATTCCGATGGAGAGGCAGGCGGGCGGTAGGCACCCAGAATGGCCTCGTGGTCGTGATCGATGAACTTGATGTTTCCCGGTTGTCTGAAGGTGGGATGTCGGGTGAGGAGCGCGTTGACGCGGCTGATGAAATCGCTGTAGTCGGGATGTCCTGAAAAATCCGGTTTATAGGAGGGGCCGATGAAGGCAAGGCGTTCCTGGATGCCGCGTTCGACGCCCTGAACGAGGCCAGTCTGGCCCATGGTGTAGAGGGCGCAGATGGCATAGCGGGGAAGGGTGGCCTTGGCGTTTCCGAACAAGACGGCGGGGACGCCTGTGTCGTGGGTGGTGATTGAACTGAGATGGCGGAGGCGACCGGACACCTTGTGCAGGTAGCGAATATAATGGCGGAGGGAGGGGCCGAAGGGGTGTTCCCATGAGTTGGCGAGGAGGAGGTTCACCCCCCATTCGGGAACGGTCTTCTCCAGGGTCAATTCATCGGTGAAGTACTCGCCCAGGATGGGCAGATCCGGGAAATCCTGGCGGACGGCGGCGCTGAGGTCGGTAACGAAGGGACCGAAACTGCTGTGCAGATTGTCGAACCGGACCATGCCGCCGGTGTAGTTGGCGTAGTTGGACCAGAATAGCGCGTATTGTTTCATGTAGGACCAGATGTCGTTTCGGACAAAGGTATTGGGGTGGTCGTAGTGGATGGCGACCAGGTCCTCCCACCGGATCCAGTCCTGCATGTGCCAGCATCCGGCGCGCTTGAGGCCGTTGGGTTCGCTATCGTCGGGAATGAGCCAGTCGGGGCAGTGGGTGGCCATGTCGCTATCCACGGCGATATGGTTCAGGACCAGGTCGAGGCAGAGGCGGATGTTCTGCTGGCGGCAGGCGCAGACGAAATCCTCGAACTGGGAGAGGGCGTTGCCGGGTGCGGTGTGGTCACGGTAGCGGTCGTCGACATCGAAGAGTTGTTTGGCGGAGTACGGGCTTTGGGAGAGACCCATGGGGGTGATGGGGAGAAGGTGGATTGTATCGAATCCCATGGCGGCGATGGAGGGCAGCATGGCCTTCCACTGGGTGATGGTTCCCGAGGCGTTGGGAATCATGGAGTAAAGACGGACGGTGCGCAGGGAGGGGGGGTCCACCAGGATGTAGGAATAGGGGACACGGTCCCAGGACCACTGCTGGCCCCCATCGAAGGAATACTTGACCCGGAAACTGTAGAGGCCGCAACGGGTCAGGGGGACGGCGATCTGGAAGGTGTGGTCATCTTCGGTTTGGAATCGCAGATCCTGCCATTGGGAGGGATGGTGCGTTCCGATATTAGTGTGAAGGATGACGATGGTATTGGGTGGACGGGAGTCCTGTCCTTTAAGGGTAACGGTCAGCGCGAGGGGTTCATCGCGGAAGCAACGGAGGAAGTCCCGGTTCCCATAGAGGAAGGACCGTTGGACGATGCCAGCGGCGCCTGGGTGAAAGGGGCGCGGCATGAGTTCGGGGATATTCAGACGTTTTAGCGGTATCAGAAGGGGCCTCCTGCCATTCCGGTCAGTAGGTGGAAGATTATGAAATTAGCCCGGTGGGTACAAGGTGGGAATGTTTCTTTTGCATGTTTGCCGCAGGCGTTTGGGTTGGGTTTGGCGAGAGAGTGGTTTTGTATTGCTGATTGTAGCGATCGCTCCGATAATCCACCGCCATGGATGTTGCGGATGATTACAGGGCGCAAAAGGAGAAAGTCATGAGTTATCGAACGGAGCGGAGTTCCGGGTGGCTGAGAGTGGCAGTGGTTGCGGGTTTGAGCATTCTTGCGGGGGCGGCTGGCGCCGGGGAGCGCGGGCGCTTGCCGGAATCGTTCAAGTGGCAGCAGGGACCCGGGGAGGCGAATGTCGGCAAGGTGGCCGCGGTCAAGCTGCCGGAGGGTTACCTGTATGCGGGTTCCGATGACGCGCAAGCATTGTTGAAGGCCATGGGGAATCCGGTGGACTCCAGTGTGCAGGGGTTGATGGCGCCCGGCAGCAACCTGGAATGGTTCGTGGTCTTCATCTATGAAGAGAGCGGCTATGTGAAAGATGATGAGAAGAAGGACCTGAATGCCGACAAGATGCTGGCGGCGATCAAGGAAGGTGAGGAAGAAACCAACAAAGCCCGGAGGAAGGAAGGGTATACCGGGTTGACGGCCATTGGGTGGGAGATTCCGCCCCGCTATAACGAGACGACCCATAATCTGGAATGGGCGATCAAGTTGCGATCCGACGAGGGCAGAGTCAGTATCAACCACCGCACTAAACTCCTGGGCCGGGAAGGCGTCATGGACGCAATTCTTGTCACGGGCGAAGGTGATTTGCTGACCGTTCTGCCGACTTTTGCGAGCTGCCTGGCGGGTTACCAGTACAAGTCGGGCCAGAAGTATGCGGAATACCGGCAGGGCGACAAACTGGCGAAGTACGGATTGACGGCGCTGGTGGTGGGTGGTGGGGCGGCTGTGGCGGCCAAGATGGGCTTTTTCGGCCTTATCGCGGCGAAGCTCGGAAAACTTATCAAGCCCATCATCCTCGGCATCGTAGCGCTGTTTGCCGCGTTCGGGAAATATTTCAAGCGTCTCTTTGGCGTGAAGACCGATGACAAGATCTGATGAATGATGCCACGGCCATCTTTCTGATTCTCGGCGTTATTTATTTGCTGGATTGCCTGCATCTGTTGCATCGCAATTCGGTGGTGTTTTCGACGTGGATCAAGAAGGAGTGCAAGGCGGCGTTTGCCGGGACGGTATTCGGGACGCGGTCGTCGGGTGTGTTTATATCACCCCTCCTGCCTCCGCTGGGGCTGACCTTTGTTGCGCAGCCGTTGCCGGTGTCTTTCTCGCCGGCAGGGGTTTGTTCGTTCATCACGCCGGCGCTGACGTCGGCGGGGCGCCCGCCTCAGGTGGAACGGGTTGTCCGGTATGATGAGGTCAAGCGGTTGTCCCGCGAGATGAAGGATGTGTTGATCAACGGCGAGCTGTTTGTGAAATGCCGGTCACCGAGGATTGCCCATCATGTCGCGGAGGCGATCCGGCGCCTTGTGAAGGCGGAGCCGGGGGACCGGGAACGCCTGATTCAAGCGCTGGCGGTTGACACTTTTGATGTGGATGCGGTGCGGGTGGCGGTGGGAGAATTCCGCGCCTCCACAAAAGCGCTACGCCTCCTGTGCAATGTTCATTGGGTCTACATGTTTATCGTGAATCCGGTGGTGATCCTGTGGCTGGGGTTTTGGGGGTGGGTTTTGCCGCTCGTGGCGGGGTTGCTGGTATTGCATGTGGTGGTGATCGGTGAGTATTGGCGGACGCACAAGAAGTTGATGGCGGCGGAATCGTATCACCGGTGGGAGGGCGTGGTGAAGATGGTGCTATGTCCGCCGGCATCGGCGCGGGCGCTGGATCTGGTTTCCCTGGATCTGCTGGATTTGTATCACCCACTGGCGGTGGCGGCGGCGATTGCCGGGAAAGAGGAGTTGCAACGGGTGTCGGTGCTGATGATGCGTGAGGCGAGGTATGCCCTGCCAATTCATTCGCCGGTCGAGGGAGTCGGGGAGATCGCGGAGTGGCACCGGAGGACGATGGGTGAGGCGGCGGAAACATTCCTACGGAAGGAACAGGTGGATTTATCCGGTGTGGATCGGGCACCGGAACGGTGGGATGATCGGACAAAGAGTTATTGTCCGCGGTGCCTGACGGCGTACACGCTGGAAGCCGGGGAGTGTTCAGATTGCCGTGGCCTGGCGCTGGTGCGATGGGGAAAGGGTGGTCAATGAACGATATGATGTCGATCCTGGTGGTGGTTGTGGCGTTCGGAGCGGGTTATTTCCTGATTTCGAAGCTGATTGACTTCAGTCGCAATATTGTGGCGAAGCGGCCGGAGATGTTTGGGGAGCGTGGGACCGGCGAACCCGAGTTTCTCTGGAATGTCTGTTCGATGGCGAAGGGGGTGGCGATGGCGGACGGCCCGCTCAATTCGCAGGAGTTAACGGCGATCAGTGATTACATTTCCAGGAATACGAAAGGGGATACGAATCTGAACGTCATGCTGACCAAACTTGTCAATGATCCGGCGAAGTTGAAGGTTACGGTTGAGAAGCATGCGGAGCAATGCCACCGGTTGAAGGGCGGGTACGGTGGTGTGCTTGCGGGGGTGTTCGACTTCCTTGAGGGGGTGGCCTCGTCGGATGGCCCGATCAACGAGGCGGAGCGGGGGAGTTTGGTGCGTATTCGCGGGGGGCTCAAGTTGGGGTGAGTGTCGGCGGGCGCCTAGGATTTTGCGATGTATTGCCGGTACTGGGCGGGTGTCATCAAGTTTTCCGCTGCTGACCGATCACAGTCGGAAAGGTGGTACAGCCACCCTTCACCGTAGGGGTCACGGTTGATTTTCTCGGGATCCCTTGCGAGGGTCGTATTCACTTCGGTTACCCGGCCGGTCAAGGGTGCGTGTATGTCGCTGGCGGCCTTGACGGATTCAATGACGGCGCAGGCGTCGCTGGCGATGACTTTGCGGCCGACCTTGGGGAGTTCGATAAAGTTGATCTCGCCCAGTGATTCCTGGGCATGGTGAGTGATGCCAATGACGGCATCATCGCCTGGTTCGAAGCGGACCCACTCGTGAGTTCTGGTATAAAACAAATCCCCGGGTATCATGCATCAACCTCCATATCCTCTCCGCATAGAATGGAAGGTGAAACGTTCGGCGTCCAGCAGATTCCGGTGTGTGAAGTGAGTGTCAAGGGGGCGGCGACAGGGTGATCACGGTAATTTCCGGGGGTGCCAGGAATCGCAGCGGGGGCCCCCAGGTGCCGGTTCCGCGACTCACATACAGGTGCGAGTGTTGGCCGATATCAAAGTGTCCGGTGGTGAACGGATAGATCAGGCGGGCGACGAGATGGAAGGGGAAGACCTGGCCGCCATGGGTGTGGCCGGAGAGTTGCAGGTCAAAGCGGCCGATGGAGAAGGGGTTGATCCGGGGTTGATGTTTCAAGAGGATCGTAAAGCGGGCGCGGGGGGCGTGCAGCGGGAGTTGTGCCTCGCTCGTGAAATCGGCCAGGCCAAGATACTGTCCAGCCGGGTCATCGACTCCGTAAAGTGAGAGGGCTTCATTGACGTTCACCCCTGAAGCGCGCAGGAGTTGGAATCCGGCTTCCTGGTGAAGGGCGACTGCATCCGCGACTCCGGTGTAGAACTCGTGGTTACCAAGGATGGCGTACTTGCCGAGGGGCGGGGAGAGGGTGGCCCAGGCATCCGCGAGGGGCGCCACATTACGCACGGATGAATCCACAAAATCGCCGGTGCTGAGGATGAGGTCGGGGGCCAGGGCGCGGATTTCCGCCACGAGTGACTGGTTCCATCGCGTGCTGCGCACGGTGCCGAGATGGACATCGGAGACCTGAACGATCCGGAGAGGGGGTGAGTCGTGCGGTAATCCTGGCGCGATAAAGTTCAGTTTCGTAAGCGTGGGGTGCGAAGACTCCAGGAAGCCCCAGAGGGTGGCGGCGATGACCATGAGAACGGAAATGCCGCCGTGAACACGCGGTGAAAGGCGGAAGCGGCGGAACAGCAGGTTCCAGAGACCGAGGGTCCACCCGGCCATACAGAACCAGAAGACCCAGACCATCCAGAGGAAGGCCGTCAGATTGACGAAGCGGGCCAGCAGGGCGTGGCCGTTGTGATCGAGGAGGCGTCCCGCAAACGGCAGGATGATAAGGAGCAGGAACAGGGATACCAGCAGTAGCCTTGTCCGGAGCGGAACGTTCCATACGGCATTGATGCGCCGGTACACATAGGTGTGCAGGGCGGCATAGAGTGAGACCGCGCCGATCAGGAATAGGGCGAACATGGGTGTTAGTGACAGTACAGGGCGCCTTCAAGAGCCCGGCGCATGATGTCGACAGGGGCTGGTTTTCCGATCCAGAGGGTAAGGGCTTCGGCTCCCTGATGCAGGAGCATACCCAGCCCGTTGACGGCACGGGCGCCAGCCTGGCTGGCCGTGCGGGTGAAGGAGGTTTCCGGGAGATTATAGACCAGATCAAAGGCCCACTGGTTTTTGCCGAAGGCGGCGGGAGGCAGGGGTGGCGGGTCGGCAGGTTTCATTCCGACCGGTGAGGCCTGGACGACAAGCGTTGCCGAGCGGGCGGCCGTGGTCCAGCGGGCGCGGTCATTGCCAATGATCTCCACAGGGATGCGAGGGGCGAAGGTCTGGATATCGCGGGCGACGGCTTCACAGCGCGATGAGTCGAGATCGGCGAGGAGAATCCGTTCACATCCCTCCACGGCGGTGGTGATGGCCACGGCGCGGCCGGCGCCGCCACAACCAAGAACAAAGACAGAGTGGCCCTGTGTGGAGGCGCCGAAGGCCTCATGGATGGCGCGAAGGAAGCCCTTGCCATCGGTGTTGTGGCCGCGGAGTCCGGAGGGAGTAAATTGTACCGTGTTGACAGCGCCAAGGCGGCGGGCGGATTCATCGAGATCAGTCAGGCCGCGGAAGGCGACTTCCTTCAGGGGGACGGTGAGGTTCACGCCG
>JBIJCW010000169.1:0-4789 GCA_044344495.1 Kiritimatiellia bacterium
CTGGCCACAGCAAACAGGACAGTCAGGATTTGAGATGCCTTCCGAATCATGTGATCTGCTCCCTTTACTTGATAGGTGTATTTTCCCAAGTCAGCGGCCCTTCGTAGACATTGCCGGCGTAGGACACGTTGAGGGTCAAACCTTCCCGGGGGAGGCCAGCGCCGGTTATTGGATCCACGGCTTCGACGGTGCGTTCCTGCCAGTGATGGAAGCAACGGATGACAGGAAACAGAGTTTCGCTATAGGCGCTGCCGTTGTTTACGCTGTCGCCGTTGGAAAGCTGGTGTTTCTTGGCTTCCTGCCAGGAGATTTCCCCGTTGCCGTCCAGATCGGACGCCGGTGTTAGTAAGTACGGGGGGACGCTTATGTACCAACTGCATTTGGCGGCGTTGAACTCGTACAGGTAGCTACAGGCCTGAATCGAGTCGTTGCGGCCGCAGTAGTTCGGGCCATTGACCCCGTTATCGTTGGTTTCGGGGTAAGGGGCGCCGGGTACGGCGCTGGGCCGGCTGGCGAAGGTTCCCTGGCCGGGAGCCAGGATCCCGTTAACCTTGGTCCGATCAGACTTGCAGAGGAATGAATCGGGGTTGCCGACGTAGGTTGGGTAGAGGTTTGACAACCACTTCGGCATGTCTTTGAAATCATCCCGATACATGATCAGGCCGATGCTGAGTTGATGGAGGTTGTTCTTGCAGAAGGTCTGGCGGGCCCGTTCGCGGGAGGATTGGAGGGCCGGGAGCAGTAACCCGGCCAGCATGCCGATAATGGCAATCACCACAAGCAGTTCGGTGAGCGTGAATCCCCGTGCCCTATGCCAGGTTGCTGTCATGTTGTATCGGTTCAGGAATGTCTTCGAGACTGTTATAGAACTGGTAAAAGCTACTCCACAACAGGGGTGTATACAAACAAATAATCGGGAGCCGAAAGACAATAACTTGTACACTTTCTTGCCGCAGGAAGGTAACTTGCTTGTTTGAATGAGGTTGAGAAGGGACGTGAGGATGTTATTGCCGAGGATTCTCAGTGGCTTGCTGGTGTTGCTGCTGGCGGGGACTGTACAGGCGCTCCCGGAGATGGAGTGGCGTTACCCGGCTTTTCCCCTGCGCACGATTTTCCAGGCGCCAGTCGCGGGGTCCGGGATTGTCATGCTCAAGGTGGGGCGTGTAGGCTCCATGCCGGTGACCCGGGATGGGTTTCTCGCCTGCGGTTCCGATGGGGTCCCGCTGCCCTTGCGCGTGGTTTGCGCGGAGGGGGGCGAGGTTGCGCTCCTGGTGGAGACGCCTCTTGCCGGGGCAGGTTCCTGTGTGGTGTATTACGGGGCCAGTGTTTCCGGGGAGACGGTGCCGTCGCCGGAAGCGGCGGTGGAGCGGTCTCCCCTTGCCGCCGGATTCATGCCGTTGCAGGGGGGTGCCATTCCCACGTCATGGGAGCGCATGAGGTACATGATCAAGGCATTTCAGGGCAAGGATCAGACTCCGTATCGGATGGCCGGTTTTGATGAGGTTGCCCGAATGTTGGAGCAGCGCGAGACCAGCAGAGACACCGACAAATCGGGCAAGAATCGTCGCCCGCTGGCGCAGGTGCGGGCGGCGGTGGTGCGTTCGTTTCTGCTCTGTCCCCGGACGGGGACGTATCGTTTTGCCGTGGATTGTCTGGATGCCGGTTTTGTGGTGGTGGATGGCGAGTTGGTTGCCGCCTGGCCCGGCGAGCATGAAGGGGGATCCTGGCGGCTTGGGGCTCCTGTTTCCCTGAAGGCGGGAGTTCACGGGGTGGAGGTGTTCAATGCCTTTGAGGGCGATACGCCGAAGCTTCGTGTGGGCTGGTTGGCGCCGGGGGACAAGGAGGTGGTGCCGTTGGCCGTGCCGGATCTGATCGCCGCCGGTGAGGCCTCGGAGACCAGGTCGGAATGCATGAGCCGGACGCTTCAGCCGGGGTTCGTGGCGACGCCGCAGCGGGGTTACTCCTTCCGGGGGGCGGCGGACGTATTTACGGAGGTGCGTTTTAATAACACCGCAGAAAACTGGATCGCTGCCGCGATGACACCTCTCTGGCGGTTTGGCGACGGGACGCAAAGTGCGGAGCGAAATCCCATCCATGTATACAATGCCGCCGGGCGCTTCAAGGCCTCGCTGGAGGTTCGGGACGCCCTGGGGTTTGTCGCCAGTTGCAGCAAGACCGTGGACTGTCGGCGGGTTCTGCCGGAGGAATACGCGGTTTCGTTCAACATGGCCGAATTACCAGCCGTGTGCTATGGCAGGGACAAGGTGGGGCCTGTCCTGCGCCTGCAGGGAGAGGGGCTGCGCGCCACGACCTTTGATGTGAGTTGGGAGATTCGGCTCAGGTCAGGCGTTTTGCGGCAGGACCATCGTGAGGTTACCTTAAAGACCCAGCCGCAGTTCGTTCCGTTGGCGCCTGTTGCCGTGGGCGAACTGGAGTCGTTGAGTTGGCAGGTCAGTCACTGCCGGGTCAAGCTGGGTGGCGAAGTGATCCGGTTTGTGTACCCGCCTTTCGCCGCCGTGCCTGCACGCGTTGAGGGTGACAGGCTTTATGATGCCGGGGGCACCCGGCTGGTGCTGATTCCCGATGAGGGAGTGTCGACGGTCCGGCGCGCGCCGACGGGGCCGGTTCGTCGTTATGGCCGATTGGTTTGCGTGGATGATTCACTGATCGTGGGAGGGGGTGT
Source organism: Kiritimatiellia bacterium (assembly GCA_044344495.1). GTDB lineage: Bacteria > Verrucomicrobiota > Kiritimatiellia > CAIKKV01 > CAITUY01 > CAZDUS01. The sequence continues at coordinate 2,684 of JBIJCW010000169.1, forward strand.
TGAGGGTGCTTATGAGCCGTTTGACTGTATTTTGGCGCGTCTACTGAAGGGGCGGGTGGAAGAGGTGAGGTATGTGGCGCTTCCCCGGTGGAGTCAGTTCCCGGATGCGTATGGTCCGTTGCGCAAGCAGGTTGATGTGCCCGCGGCCTTGCGCCGGGAGCGGGCCGATGTCGCCATTCTCAGCATCGGGGTGCTGGATATGCTGGCCCTGGAGAATATCGATGCCTTCGAACGGCAGGTGGCGGCGTTGTCAGATGTGGTGACACTGGCGATGAATATTCCGGTGGTATGGGTGACCCCGCCACCCTATTCCTCCGATCCGGAGCGCAGTCGGGCGTTTGCCGCTGTGATCCGGCGTATTGCAAAGACACGGGGGATTCCCGTGGCGGATTTGTTTACCACCTTTCGTTGTGCCGCCGATGGACGGCATGTCTTTTTCGAGCGGAATCCCCTCGTGTTGTCGGAACAGGGACATCGGCTTGCAGGCCAGCAGATTGTCCGGGCGTTGGTGGGGGAGTGAGAGATCACGGTAAAGATGAATAAGGATCCAGTTGGAACTGTCGGCGATCCCCTGGCGCTCAGCCGTTTGCGGCCTGAGTGGAGTGCCCGGGTTTCGATCACCCTGGTTCAGCGGGTGGTTCTTATGGTGGGGTGCGGGGGGTTGCTGTTTCTTTCCATCCGGTATCCCTGGTCGACGGCCAAGGCGTTTGTTCTGGCGTCCACGTTTTTTTATGTGGTCCATGCCCTCTATAAATTAGCGATGATCCGCTTCTCCATTTCCGCGAATTCCGAACTTGCCATCGGGGCGGAGGAACTGGCGGCCCTGCGGGACGCGGATCTTCCGTCCTATTCAGTCATGGTGCCGATGTATCATGAGGGTGACTCGGTGAAAGCCCTCGTCGAGGCATTACGTCAACTGGACTATCCCGCTGACAAACTTGACGTTCAACTGTTGCTGGAGGCTGACGACCATGAGACCAGGATGGCGGTGGATGCCGTCGTCCTGCCGCCGGGATTCCGGGTTACGGTTGTGCCCGTGTCGCAACCGCGCACAAAACCAAAGGCCTGCAATGTGGGGCTTGATGCCGCGTGCGGCGCTTACCTTGTGATTTACGATGCGGAGGACCGTCCGGAGCGGGATCAACTCAGGAAGGCCGTGGTTGGTTTTTCACGGGCCGGGGCGAAAACCATCTGCCTGCAGTCGCGGCTTAATTTTTACAATTCCCGCCAGAACTTCACGACGCGCCTTTTCACGGCGGAATATTCGGCCTGGTTTGACTTGTCGTTGCCGGGGCTTTCAGCGGTAGGAGCCGTGATTCCCCTGGGCGGCACCTCCAACCATTTTGTGACCGCGAAGTTGAGGGAACTCCTGGGGTGGGATGCGTTCAATGTGACGGAGGATTGCGACCTTGGCATCCGGATCCAGAGGGCGGGTTACGGGACCCGTATGCTGGGGACGACGACCTGGGAGGAGGCGTGCAGCCAGTTGCGTTACTGGATTCCACAGCGAACGCGATGGATCAAGGGGTACATACAGACCTATCTGGTTCATATGCGGGATCCCCTCCTCTTGCTGAGGGAGCTGGGGGTGGGGAAATTCTTGCATTTCCAGGTCGTGGTGGGGTTCAGCACACTGGCAACCCTGCTCAACCCGTTGTTCTGGTTCCTGGCCATCCTGTGGTTCCTTTTTCGGGCCGAATCCCTGACCAGTCTTTTCCCTGGCCCGGTTTTTGCGCTGGGAGTGGCCTGTCTTTTTGCGGGCAACTTTGCGTTTGTATACCTGGGCATGATCGGGTGTTACCGGAGGCGGTACTGGGACCTGGTTGGCTATGCGTTGCTCGCCCCGTTCTATTGGATCCTGATGAGCTACAGCGGGTGGCGTGCATTTTTTCAATTCTTTGCCGATCCGCACAAATGGGAAAAGACCCGGCATGGTCTATGTGGGCAGTCCAATGAAACCAAAACATGATCGTCTATGGTGGCGGTGGGGTCTCTGGGGGGTACTGACGGTGGTGATCCTGGCCTCCGGGCTTTATGCGGCCCGGGAGGTGGGGACCGAAGGGCTTGTCCGTGAGAACATAGTCCGGGAACTGCTGGCGGGGACCA
>JBIJCW010000005.1:0-31693 GCA_044344495.1 Kiritimatiellia bacterium
GGACCACGGCGGGCCGGCAGGGGGTGGTCAGTTCCGTGTGGTGGGGCCCCTTTCCGACGTTGGCGATCCTGCCGGTGGCGTTTCTGCTGCCGGATGCACTGTGTCTTCCCGCCTGCCTTGTGGTCAGTGCGCTGTTTGGTGCCGCGACCCTGGTGCTGATCGAGCAGGCGTTACGGATGTGGGGCGCCGGGCGCTGGCGGTGGTTGTTGATGCTGGGGGTGGCGCTGAATCCATCCTTTCTCGATCATTGCTGGGCCGGGTCGTCCTTGCCGATGGTGACGTATCTGTTGGTCCTGTCCTTGTATAGTGTGACGGCATGGGTACAGGGTCGGCGCCTGCTGGACCTGATTTGGTTTGCCTTTGGGAGTGCCCTGCTCATGGGGACCGGCTACGAGATGAGCGGGTGGGTGGCGGCGTCGGTGGGTGTGGTGGCCATCGAGGAGTGGCGCCGCCGGGTGTCGGGGGCGGAGAAGAGGGCGGTGTTGATGGTGGCGTTGCTGCCGTTGGCGTATACGGCCCTCTTGTGGATGTTGATGTGCTGGCTGATCATGGGGGATCCCTTCTATGCCGTGAGATCGTTGACGGTGGTGGGGCCTGGACCGGGCGGTGTATTGATGCTTTCGGACCGTCTCTGGTGGAGTTACGCGGGCATGGCGGCCTTGGTGGCGGGGATGTTGGTTCTGGCTTTGCGCAGGCACGACCGCGGTGGTGTCTGTCTGGCGGTGCTTGCGCTGGCCTTGCCGGGGGCGGCGGGACTGATGGCCTGGCGTGAGCGGCTCTGGGATGCGGCCCCGCTTCTGACGGCGCTCCTGCCGGCCGCTGTTCTTTCGCTGGGACACTGGATGGCGGGTTGTGCGCGGGAGGGTGGCGCTGTCCATGCAGGGGCGGGGGTCGGCGCCGGGCGCCTGGCCTTTGGGGTCTGGCGGATGGCTCTTGTGCCCCTGGTGCTGGCTGACATCGTGCCATTCGTTTTTCCCCTGGGATCGCCTGAGGCGCCGACGGTGTTCGCGGCGGGGCCCGCCTACGGGGGTGCAGTACGTGCCGAAACCCCGTGGTTGCCCGATCTGGACCGGCACGTCCGGCGCCGGGCGCGTTTCGCGAAAGTGTTTGTCTGCGGCTTTGAAAGTTTTGCGGTTTTGCAGGGGCGTGTCAGCCCGATCTTTGAGCATTCCCTTGACTTCAATTTCGACAAGGCCAGACGCGACTATTATGGCCAGATGCTTTACCTTCTTGTGCACCGGCCGGAGCAGCGCAATGCCATGGACAGCATTCATCGTCAATGCCCGGAGATTTATGTGCAGGGAGGGCAGGATTTGTTGTATGACGGTGATTGGGGCGATTGGCGGCTATTCGAGCTGATTCAGGTGGTCTCGCCGAGATAGGAGTGTATGAAGGTGTCACGGGTAACAGTATGGATCTTGGGCGGTGCGGTTCTGGCGGCGGGGGTCGTCGTGTTCGGTTCCTGGAATTGGAGGTTGTTTAGCGAATCGGACACGCGCCTTATACAGGCTGGGATGGTGGCGGCCGACAACCGGGTCATGCGCAAGGAGGTCGAGGCGTCCACCCGGAAGATTCAGGGGCTGACAGAGTCGTTGCGATCCGCCTCAAACCGGTTGGTGGAGGTGGAGCGGATGCTTGAGGCCGAGAAGAAGACCCGCGACCCTCTGCGGCGTCAAATTGAGAAGTTGCTGGCCGAGCAAATCGTCCTCAGGGAAAGCCTGCGGCAAAAGACGGCGGCCACCAACATCACGGCGGCGCCTATCGTTTCCATGCCTTGAACGCGATATCCCGCGTAAACAGGGGGACGGTAAAGGAAAGTAAACCCTCCGTGACCTCGACGTCCTGGCTTTTGGCAAGGGTTCCGCGGGTGGTTTCCCAGAATTCAACGCGGTAGCGGCCATTATTCATGCCGCCCAACCGGGTGACCAGGTTGCTGATGGCGGGGTGGGGTTCGGAAGGGGCCGTGTTGAAGGCGGGCGTGTCATAGATCCATCCCAGGGTGCGGGTTGGACTTTTCAGGGAGAGGGCCATGATGCGGTTTTCCTTTGTTCCTGGCAGGGATAATTTCGGGGTATGGGGCAGCAGGGTGGGATCCCGCCGGTCAATGTCCTTCATGAAGCGACTGATGGCCAAAAACTCCGGGTAGTAGTCTTCCTCTTCGATCAGGCCCCACCACCAGAAGAGAGGGGTGCCGGCGAGCGGGATGCAGGTGGAAGCCCAAAGGGCGGCGTGAAGACTGTTTTGGAGGTGTGTCAGGCCTTGTGCGGTGGCAGCGCCGCCAAACTCGGTGATCAACGCCGGTTTTCCGGCGGGGTTATTGAACTTGGCGGTGGCTTGCAGAAGATCAACAATTCTAAGCACGCGGTCATCCTTGTGGTAGGCATCCATGGAGGCGTGAGTGATGCCGGGGAGTGTGGTGATGTTCATGTTTTGCGAGGTATAATCGGGGCAGTAATGGGTGGTGATCAGGTGGTCGTTGGGGTCGAGTTCACGGATGGCGGCTGTGGCGAAGCGATGCCAGTCCACGCAGGCCTCCGAGCGATAGAATACACCGCTGGCCCCGGTGATATTCAGTTCGCTCCATAGTTCCCAGGCGAACACCCTGGTGCTGTAACCCCAGCGGGCGATGATGTAGCGCATCAATTTCAGAAAGTCTTTCCGGGCCCGGGGATCGGTGAAAAACTCCTCCGGATTACCCAGGTAGCCGCCGAGGTTCTGGTTGAAGGGATTGTTGACCCACTCGTTGTCGATGATGGTGCTGAACTTGCCGTGATTGTGAATGACGAGATTCAAATAGAGTCCGTTGCGGTCTGCCTCGTCGATGACCTGGTCCAATTCCCACGCATTCATGAGGTTGTACTGTCCGAGCCCGTGGTATCCGCGCCATAGGGGTGACCACTCGATGCCGAGAGACCAGGCGGCCATCCAGATTTCGGCAAGGTTTTCCCCGTGCTTGCGCATGGCGGGGAAGTGACGGGCGTAGGCGGCTGTCCCTTCGATCCAGCGTTTGGACCATGGGAACTGGTCGTTCAGGCGGGAATCGGATGGCGACCGGATGTTGTGGCCGATGGGGAAATAGTAGTCGCCATTGTCGAACTCGAAGTAGCGGCGGTCGGCTGGGGAGACGCGGATAAAGCCAGGCGTCTTTGGAGGGGTGGCGTTGAATACGCCCGGGCCCCAGATGGCGGTGCCTTGAGCATCGGTGGCCTTCAGGGTGTAGAGGTGGGTGCCCGGCTGGGTGGGTGCATAGCGGATTTTCCAGTGGGGTGGGCCTTGGGGGATGATTTCCTCGCCGGTGGGCGAGACGGTCCGATAGTAGGCGCGTGAATGGAAGCCGGCGATTGTCACGGTTTTCCCGTCGGGCGTTTGCACGTTCGCGGTGACGGAGATCTCGTCCGGGTCGAACGGGTTGGCGTAGCGATCGGGAAGGGCGAAGATGACCTCGAATTTTTCATAGCAGGCCACCTGTTGCGAGGCGGGGCGCACATCACGGATGGCAGGGGGTGCGGTGTCGATTGGCAGCGGTGTGGCGGACGCGTTTGCGAGAGTGCCGGAGATGATGTTGGTGCCGTCGAAAAAGACGCGGATGCCGAACTCGCGGGGTTCCATCAAGGCGCGGGCATTCCAGGCGGCGTGATGTCCGCATGGCTCCCAATTGGCGGCGGAAGGGGACAGGTCGGTGCGGTAGGGGTTCGTGATGCCGGGTGTGGGGTGCCCGGGAAGCAGTTGCTGGTACCAGAGATAGTCCCAGTCCTTCATGAAAACCAGGACCTGCGCATTCGTCGGGGCGGTGTCTGGTAAGGCAAGGGTCCACTCCAAGGTTCCCAAGCCGAACCAGGTCCGGGCGGATGCGGTTAGCGCAAAGTCACGGGAACCGGGCCCGGTGAATGAGAATGGAAGCTGGCCGGCTTCGGCAGGGATGGGATTTGTGGAGATGGCAGGAACAGGTTGACTGGAAAAGCCAAGGGGGATAGGCACCTTGGAAGGAGGGGTGCTTTCCGTGCCTGACGATTGGAGGGAGAGACTGGTAAGGACGGCGATTCCGATGATTAGTATCTTCACAGGATTGTGTGCCATAGTGATGGCGGAACCCCACGTACAGCGCGGTGTCAACGTTGCCCCAAAGATCAATTGCTGTAAGCGGGAAAGATACATGAGCGGGATGTTGTGGTCAAGGATGGGGGGTGGTTACTTGATCAGGCGACGGCGCATGGCGATGAGGGCGATGGGGAACACCAGGGCCGCAAAGAGGATCAGGTAGGCGACGGAGGCCAGGGCTTGCAGGGCGGAAAGTGAGCCCAGGGCGAGGCCGCGGGTCAAGGCGACCAGATGCGTCAGGGGTAGGCACCAGGCGACCTTCTGGCCCCAGGCCGGCAGATTATCCAGCGGGAAGAATGTGCCGCTGAACAGGTACATCGGGGTGATGATGAGGAAGATCGGCAGGTTGAACATGTCGATGTGTTTGACGATACCGGTAAAGATCATGGCCGTGGCGCCGAATCCCAGGCCGCCAAGGAAGGCGACCGGCAGGATGCCGAGGCCGGAGGGATAGTGGATCAGGCCAAAGCAACTCAAGGCCACCATCATGACGCCGGCGGCCATAAGGGATTTTGTGGCGCCCCAGACAATCTCGCCGGCGACGATTTCCTCGATGGAGAGCGGGGTGGCCATGATGGCGTCGTAGGTCTTCTGGTAGTACATGCGGACAAACGACGAGAAGGCGTTCTCGAAAAAGGCAGTATACATGATATTGGTGGCGATGATGGCAGGGGCCATGAAGTCGAGGTATGGCATGACCTGGCCCTGATAGGAGACCGTGGGAATCAGGAGGCGGAAGCCGATGCCGAACGAGGCCACATAAAGAAGGGGCTCAAGAAGGGGGGTCAGGAAGCCGATCTGCCAGGAGCGTTTATTGACCAGCCAGTCGCGACGCCACACGCGCATGAGGCGCCAGGTCAGGGTTGGGGGTTGGGGAGGCATATCGTAGTCTTTCAATAAACCGTCTGCCGACACCTTGCGGGATTTGCCGTTGTTTTGCCAGTGAAAAACTCGACGCGCATGGGGAATGGGCGCATCAGGGATGCACCCCATTTTGATACACTTTTAAGAGCCCTATCGATGATGGTGGTGTTTGCTAGTAAAAACTCTTGCAACCGTTACATCAGTGGGCACGGATGGCGTTTGTGGAGGCGCTTCGGATAACTGACCATCACGCGGGGGGGAAGGGATTATGCAGAATGGCGGAGCGCACTCGCAGGAGTTGCCGGACCGCACCACCTGGCAGTACGACCTCGTCGCGGGGTTGTTGACCAATAAGGTGTACGCGGACGGCAAAGGCACAACCTATGCCTACACCCAGGACGGGAAACTCAGTCGCCGGACATGGGCGCGCGGAGTCACCACCACCTACTCCTACGATGGGGTAGGCCAGATGACCAACATCAACTACAGCGGTTCCACGCCCGACGTCTCCTTTGCCTTCAATCGCCTCGGACAACAGACCGCCATCACCGACGGCCAGGGCACCCGCACCTTCACCTACAACGCTACGCTGCAACTGGCCGCCGAGACCAACACCCTTGGCGCCATCACCCGCAAGTACGATTCCCTCGGTCGCTCCGCTGGCTTCGAAGCTGGCTCCGACTACTCCGTCTCCTACGGCTACGACCCCGTGGGCCGTTTCGCCTCTGTCTCAAATACCATTAACCATCAACCATCAACCATTGCCCATTATTCCTACCTCCCCGGCAGTGACCTCCTGGTTTCTCTCTCCAACACTGTGGGAGGGGCGCTATGCGCCGCGACAACCCGCACCTACGAACCCAACCGCAACCTCATCACCCGGATCCTCAACACCGCCGGTACCAACTCTGTCTCCCAATTCGACTACGTCAACGACGCTGTGGGACGACGGACGCGACGGGTGGATTCCGCTTCCGTTACTAACGCCTTTGACTATAATGCCCGCAGCGAACTAATAGACGCGCTTATGGGCACCAACAGTCACAGTTATCGGTATGATCCGATCGGCAACCGGCAGACCGCGTCTAATGACACGGAAGTGTTAACCTACGCCGCCAACGCCTTGAACCAGTACACAAACATCGCGGATGGCGTCACGAACGCCCCGCAGTACGACCTCGACGGAAATCTGGTCGCCTATGCCGGATGGACCTTCTCCTGGGATGCCGAGAATCGACTAGTCCTCGCCTCCAACGCGACGACCGTGGTTTCGAACTCCTATGACTACATGTCCCGCCGGATCGGAAAGTCCGTCTACACAAATGATTCTGGCTCATGGATTCTGGCTTCTGGATTCTCATTCACTTACGACGGTTGGGCGATGATCCGGGAACTCGTCACCCGTGACTCGTCACTCGTCACCAACTCCTACCTGTACGGCCTCGATCTTTCCGGTTCTCTCCAAGGTGCCGGAACCATTGGCGGCATCCTCTCGACGTGCCTCAACGGAACCAACGCGTTCTACGCCTACGACGCCAATGGCAATCTTTCGGACCTGGTCGGGCGTGATGGGTCTGCCGTCGCTCATTATGAATACGACCCTTACGGGACCACCAGCGCTAAATCAGGACTCCTGGCCGACGCCAATCCGTTCCGGTTTTCAACGAAGTATTTCGATGCGGAGACGGGGCTGTATTATTATGGCCTGCGATTTTCCTCCCCGGGGACTGGACGATCTGGCAGTTTCGCAGTGCGCCCTCGGCGGTTTGGTAGACGTCGCGGCGGCAGGTTGGACAGAAGGCGAGATCATGGGGTAGCGGATGACGCATGGGCGGGGTTGCAGGACGATATCCGCCTGAATCCGTTCATGCTGTTTTCGTCTGTATAGGGTAGGGCCCCTTTATGGGGTGGCCCTACCTGTCAGGACTCACAGCTTGCCTCCTGTTGCTTTACGCCACTTTATACACCCGGTCGTGTTCGTGGGCATGTAAGGGGACCAGAATGCCGACATCGGCGCCTGGGCCGGCCCGGTTGATGGTTTCGTGTTCACTTTGCATGGACTTCACCTGGGTGATGAAGTCCGACGTATGTCCCTTTACGTGGACCGTGTCGCCAACAGCCAGATCGCCCTCCGTGAGTTTGATGGCCGCGACGCCAAGGTGATTGAAATAGTGAGTTACAAACCCGATATGTTGCTCAGACATGGTGCACCTCCTCTCTACTCCGAGTTTAGCTCCGGGTCGCAGGAATGCAACGATGAAACGTCAAAAAACCGGTTGACGGAGGGGATGGGCGGCGATAGACTTTCTGCCTTTTGACTCAGTCCTATGCCCCCTTCGTCTATCGGCTAGGACACCAGGTTCTCATCCTGGTAAGAGGGGTTCGACTCCCCTAGGGGGTGCCATTTTTTGGGAAAGACATCATAAACTAGAAGAGGAGCGGAGAGAATGGCCTACGTAATATCAGACAAGTGTACCAAGTGTGGAAGTTGCGCGCCGGTGTGTCCACAGGAAGCCATTGCCGAGGGCGACAAGATGTTCGTGATTGATGCCGACAAGTGCGTTGATTGCGGGTTGTGCGTTGGCGAATGCCCCGTGGAAGCCATCTCGCCCCAGTGATGGATGGCCAGTATCGATTCCTGTTCGGCCCAGTCCGCTCACGGCGGCTGGGCCGTTCGCTTGGTGTCGACCTTGTTCCGTTCAAAGTCTGCACCTACGACTGTCCCTACTGCCAGGTTGGCGCCACGGTCACCAAGACCCTGGAGCGAGGGGAGTATGTGCCGACGGCCGAGGTCATGGCTGAAATCGACCACTGGCTGGCGCATGACGGCCAGGCGGACTGCCTGACGCTGTCGGGGGCCGGCGAGCCGACGCTTCATTCCCGGTTTGGCGAGATTCTTCAGCACATCGGGTCCCGTTGTTCGATCCGGCGGGTTCTGCTGAGCAACGGATCGCTCTTTCACCTCAAGGATGTTCGCGATGGAGCCGTCCACGCCGATGTGGTCAAGGCCACGTTGGGCGCTTGGGATGAGGCGTCGTTTGAGGCTGTGCATCATCCCTGTGCGGGGCTGGAGTTCGCGGAATTCCTTGGTGGGTTGAAGGCGATGCGGGCGGCGTTTTCCGGCGAGTACTGGCTGGAAGTCTTTCTGGTGGCGGGGGTGAATGACAGTGATGAGGCGGTGGAACGGCTGGTGCGGCTGGCGGGAGAGATTGGTGCCGACCGTCTCCACTTGAACACGGCGGTGCGTCCGCCGCATGATGCCCGCGTGATGCCGGTGGCTCCGGAGCGGCTCAGGGCGGTGGCACGGCGGTTCAATCCGGAAGCCGAGGTGGTGGCGACTGTGGTGGACCTCCCTGCCGCTGCCGCGGCGGCAGGGGCGGTTGACGACAGGGTGCTGCAACTGATCCGGCGGCATCCGTGTACGGTGGAAGAGATCGTCTCTGCCCTTGGGTTGGAGATGGCGTCGGTGAACCGGGCGTTGGAGTTGCTGGTCGCCAACAAGGCGGTTCGAATTGAATGGCGGGATGGAAAACCGTATATGGTCGGGACTGGATGATTGATTTCCAGAACATATCCGTTGGTTTCGGGACCCAGCAGGTGCTAAACGATGCCTCGTTCCGGATCAATCGTGGCGAGCGGGTGGGGATTGTCGGTCCCAATGGCGCCGGCAAGAGTACGATTTTCGCGCTGGTTACCGGGGAGATGACTCCGGACCGGGGCACCCTCACGGTGCCGCGCGACCTGAGGATCAGTCATTTACATCAACAGCTCAAGCCGGGGGCCGATGACGTCAACCTGTTGGAGTATGCCGAGAATGCCGTTCCGGGGTTGATCACGATCCAGCGGGAGATTGAGACGTTGGAGGCTGGACTTGAGTCGGCCGGCGAGGAGGAACGTGCCCGCCTTATCAAGCGGATGGGGGCGTTGCAGACGGATTTTGAGCACATGGGTGGTTACGCGATCAGCAGTCGGACCAAGGCGGCGTTGGGAGGGCTGGGATTCAAGACGAGTGATTTCCACAGTCCCTTCAACTCATTTAGCGGCGGTTGGCAGATGCGGGCCGAATTGGCGCGTGCGCTGGTGGCCGAGCCGGATCTGCTGCTGCTGGATGAGCCGACCAACTTCCTGGATATTCCCGCCGTGGAGTGGTTGCAGCGCTATCTCCGCGACTACAAGGGGACCCTGGTGCTGGTATCGCATGACCGCTACCTTTTGAATTCCCTTTCGACGGTGACGATCGAAGTGGCGGGCGGGATGGTGACGCGGTACGCAGGCAACTTCAATCAGTACGAGGAGGTGTGCCGGAGCCGCCACGAGCAACTGGAAGCGGCGCGCGGGAACCAGGAACGGCGCAAGGAGCAGATCGAGCGGTTTATTGAGCGGTTCCGGGCCAAGAACACCAAGTCCTCCCAGGTGCAGAGCCGGATCAAGATGCTGGAGAAGATGGAGGAGGTCGAGATTCCGCGGATTGTGATGCGGGCCCCCCGGATCCGGGTTCCGTCCCCGCCGCATTGCGGGGTTGAGATTGTGCGGCTGGAAGGGGCGGGGATTACGTATGACGGCGACAGTTGGGTGCTGCGCGGGTTGGATCTGCGGATTGAGCGGGGCGAGAAACTGGGGTTGGTCGGATTGAACGGAACCGGCAAGACGACCCTGCTCAGGGCCATAGCGGGGCGTCTGCCGCTCAACGAGGGGCGGCGGTATGTTGGCAATCACGTTGTCATGGGGTATCAGGCGCAGGATTTTGCCGAGTTGATGGACCCCGGCCGGACGGTGTTGGAAACGGCGCGGTCAGGCGCGCTGCATCTATCCGAACGGGAGGTGCGCGGGGCGCTGGGGGGGTTCTTCTTTTCCGGCGATGCCGTGGAGAAGAAGGTGGGGGTGTTGAGCGGCGGCGAGAAGATGCGGCTGGCGTTTGTGCGATTGCTGCTCAACCCGCCCAATTTCCTGTTGCTGGACGAACCGACAACGCATCTGGACATTCCCTCGCGCGAGGCGCTGGAGAATGCCCTGCAGGATTACGAGGGGACGATCTGCCTGGTCAGCCATGACATTGAGTTCACGCGGCATGTGGCCAAGGGCATCCTGGCCATGGCGCCGCCGCAGGTGCGGCGTTTTCCGGGCGGCTACGATTACTATCGCGAGAAGATGGAGGGGGAGGAGAGGGGTCAGGGTTCAGGAGTCAGGAGTCAGAATCCAGAATCCAGAATCCAGAATGAAGGGGACGGAGAGAAGGCGGGGGTAGGGGATCGGAAGGCGCTGAGGCGGGAGCGGGCTGAAAGGCGGCAGGAAGCGGGAAAGTTTCGCAAGCCGGTCGAGAAACGGGTCAAGGATGCGGAGCGGCGGATTGCCGACCTGGAGCGCGAACGCGACCTGTTGACAGAGGGGTTGATGAAGCCCGGCGCCGGCACTGACTATGCATCCATCAACCGGCGTCTCAGTGAGATTCAGGTGGATCTGGCCGATTCGTTTGAACGATGGGAGAAGGCATCGGCTGAGCTGGAGAAGTTGGATGCATTGGATTGATTGGGTCATGGTGCTGGTGCCGTTGGCGGTGGTCATCTGGATCGGGTGGCGCACCCAGCGTTATATGCGGGGGGTGGCCGACTTTCTGGCGGCGGGCCGGGTGGCGGATCGTTATCTGGTGGCGGTGGCGTCCGGTGAGGCGGCGCTGGGGTTGATCACCATCGTGGCGCTGGTGGAGATGTACTACAAGTCAGGGTACGCGGTGGGATTCTGGTGGCAACTCTCGGCGCCGATTGTCCTGCTCATGACGCTCACCGGGTTTGTTGTCTATCGCTTCCGGGAGACGCGCGCCATGACGCTGGCCCAGTTCTTCGAGATGCGCTACTCCCGGCGGTTCCGGATATTTGCGGGGGTCCTGACCTATGTGTCCGGGGTGTTGAACTACGCCATCTTTCCCGCGGTGGGCGGCCGATTCCTGCTCTACTATTGCCAGTTTCCCGACACGGTGACCCTGCTTGGTGTGGGGGTTTCCACCTATGGATTGCTGATGGCCGGGGCCCTGGCGGTGGCGCTGGTGATCGTGTTGCGCGGCGGGCAGGTGACGGCCATGGTGACTGACTGTGCCCAGGGTGTCTTCAGTTATTTTGCCTTTGCGGCCATCATCGCCGCCATTTTCGGTGTGTTCAGCATGGCGCAATTCAAGGACGTCATGCTGGCCCGCGGGCCCGGGCTCTCCTTTATTGATCCGTTTGATACGGCGAAACTCATGGATTTCAACATCCTGTTTGTCCTGATCGGCATTTTCAGTTCCGTATACAGCAGGATGGCGTGGCAGGGAAGTCAGGCCTACAACTGTTCAGCGGCCTCGCCGCATGAGCAGAAGATGGGGGCGGTGCTGGGTACATGGCGGGGCGGGTTCATGACCCTGATGATCATGCTGCTGGCCCTGGCGGGCTTCACGTGCATGAACCATCCCGACTTCGCGCCGCAGGCCCAGGCGATCCGGCAGGAGCTGGTCCAGCGGATTCATTTTGGCGATGCTGCCGCCACGACGGCCATGCAAACGCAGATGCTGGTGCCCATTGCCGTGCGGCACCTCCTGCCGGTCGGGGTGATTGGAATTTTCCTGGCGCTGATGATCTTCCACATGGTGGGGACGGACACCATCTATATGCATTCCTGGGGCAGCATTTTTGTGCAGGATGTGATCCTGCCGTTCCGTAAGAAACCGTTTACCCCGGAGCAGCAGATTCGCTGGTTACGCTGGTCCATTGTGGGGGTGGCGGTCTTTGCCTGGGTGTTCAGTTTCTTCTTCAGCCAGACGACCTACCTGCTGATGTTCATGGCGTTGACGGGGACGATCTACCTGGGCGGGGCGGGGGCGTGCATCATCGGCGGGTTGTATTGGAAGCGCGGGACGACGGCGGGGGCCTGGAGCGCCATGTTGTTCGGTTCCATCTTCGGCGTACTCGGGTTTCTCGGGAACCGGTACTGGTCCTCCCTGGTATATCCATGGCTGGCGGGGCATGCGCCGGGGGTCCTGGCGGGGTTGAAGTCCGGGCTGGAGGGAGTGGGCAACCGGTTGCCGTTCACGCATTGGGTGGTGGCGGCGGACAAATGCCCGATCAGCGGGCAGGAGTTGTATTTCCTGACGATGCTGGGGTCGCTGACCCTGTATATTGTGGTATCACTGGCGACCACCAAGGAGGCCTTCAATCTTGACCGTCTACTGCACCGGGGCGCGTATGCGCGCGATCTGCCGCCTGGGGCAGTGCCGACGTCGAAGCCGCTCCGCGGCTGGCGGGTGTTGCTGGGGATCACACCGGAGTATACGCGCGGCGACCGCATTCTGGCCTGGTCGGTCTTCTTGTACACCATGTTGCAGTTCGGCTTATTCCTGTTCGTGGCGGTCTCGAACCTGATTTCGCGCTGGCCCAAGGAGAACTTCTGGTTGTACTGGAAGTATGTGACGGTGGTTCAGAGTCTGCTGGTGGGGTTGATCAGTACCATCTGGTTCTCATGGGGCGGCGTACGGGGGATGTGGCGGTTGTTCGGGCGGTTGGATGCACTGCAACGCGACACGCTGGACAACGGGCGCGTGGTGGGGCACGTCAGCGCCAATGAAGTGGCAAGGATGGAGAGGATTCAGGAGCCGGAAGTCAGGAACCGGGAGTCAGGCTGAATTTTCCGTCTACACGCCGGCGATGAATCCCTTGAGGTATTCCGACTCGGGGAATCCCGGTTTTCTTGGGTGATCGGGGGGCTGTCCGATATCCGCCAGGAATTGGAGGGGGCGTTGCGCGTCACGGGCGGCGCCTTCGATGACTTTCCCGAAGAGGATGCGATCCACAAGGCCGCTGCAGGAGAAACTGAAGAGAATGCCGCCCGGCGCCAGGAGTTTGCAGGCCTGCAGGTTGAGGTCCTTGTAGGCACGGAGGCCCGGTTTCATCTTATCCTGCCGGGTGACCAGGCGGGGTGGATCGAGAATGATCAGGTCGAAGGACCTGCTGTCATCCCGGAGTTCGCGCAGGGCGTCGAAGGCATCGCCGATGCCGTATTCGGAACGGGCGGGGCTGGCGGCGGCGGGGTTGAGGGACAGCATACGGGTGGCCATTTCCCGGGCGGAGGCGGCGGAGTCAATGGAGAGGACGGATGCGGCGCCGCTGGTCAGGGCGGCGATGCCGAAGGTGTCCGTGTAGGCAAAGACATTCAGAACCCGCGGGGCACCCAGTCGGCGGACCCAGTCGGCGACGGCGCGGCGGCTGACGCTCTGGTCGAGGTAGAAACCGGTTTTGTGCCCATTCTCCACGTCCGCCAGAAAGGACCACGCATCTTCCTTGAACGGCACCGGGCCGGTGAGGGGGGCTCCCCAGGCGAGTCCTTTGCGGGGTTCCAGTCTTTCATGGCGGCGGACATCCACATCGGAGCGTTCCCAAATGGTGGAAGGGTGGTAAAGGTCAACCAGGGCGGCGATGAGGGTGTCACGCCGTTTCTCCCAGGGGGCGGTCAGCAACTGGAACACGAGGGTGTTTGCGTAGCGGTCGATGATAACGCCGGGGAGTCCGTCGCTTTCCGAGAAGGCGATGCGTTCCGCGCCGTCGGGTCCGGCGGCCATCCACTTGGCGCGGCGGCTTTTGGCGAGGGCAAGGCGTTCACGGATGCCGGCTTCGTCGAGGCGGGCGTCCGGGCGGGTGTCGAAGACGCGGGCCCTGATTTCGGAAGGGGGGTGAACTGTGGCGCGGGCCAAAAAGGTGCCGTTGGCGGAAAGGATGTCGGCCTCATCCTCCTTGGGGTTCCCTTCCTGACGGGCGATGGCGCCGGACATGATCCATGGGTGGCCGCGGGTGATGGGGATATCGCGGCCTGGTTTGAGATGAAGAATCAATGACATGACGATGACTCCGGGTTGATGAAAGTTGGGACACGATGAATGAGAGGGCGCCTTGTGTCAAGAGCGAGGGGTGGGGCCGATCTAATCCATGCTTGATTCCGGCAGGCGGTGGACTATTCTCACGACGGTAGGCACGGTGCCGGGAGGACTGAGGGCGATATGGCGAAGCAACGGCTTGATTTGATGCTGGTGGAGCGGGGGTTGGCCGCAAGCCGTGAGAAGGCGCAGCGGTTGATCCTGGCGGGGGTGGTTCGCGTGGAAGGGACGGTGGCGGACAAGCCCGGGCGCGAAGTGGATGTGCAGGCGGGTGTCACGGTGGAGGCGCCGGAGCCATTTGTAGGGCGGGGGGGAGGCAAACTGGAGGCGGCCTTTCAGGCGTTTGGCTTGAATGTGACCGGGCTCGTGTGCGTGGATATCGGGGCCTCGACCGGCGGGTTCACCGACTGCATGCTGCAGCATGGGGCGGCCAAGGTGTATGCGATTGATGTGGGGCACGGCCAACTCGACTGGCGGGTGAGGAGCGATCCCCGGGTTGTTGTAAAGGAAAGGCTCAATGCACGGTATCTTGCCGCCCGGGACATTCCGGAACCGTTCCGGTTCGCCTCGGTGGATGTCTCGTTCATCTCCTTGACGCTGATACTACCCCCTGTTACAACGCTGATCGAGCCCGGCGGCGAGCTGGTGACGCTGATCAAGCCGCAGTTTGAGGCCGGGCGCGAGCAGGTGGAGAAGGGCGGAGTTGTCCGTGATCCCGCCGCGCGTGACGAGGTTGTCCACCGGATCCGGGAGTTCGGGACGGGGATCCTGAATCTGGACTGGCTGGGGTTATGCGAGTCGCCGCTGAAGGGGCCTGCGGGCAACGTGGAGTTTCTGGCATGGTGGCGGAAGGGGCAGGGGGGGGCGGGGAATGGTTGATAGTCAATAGCGGATGGGAAGAGAGGAAAAGGCATGAAAACGATCGGGGTGATAGCCAATGGCATGAAGGAGAAGGCGGGTGAGGCGCTGGGTCGGCTCCGGGTGAAGGCGGAAGCACTGGGAGTGCGCCTGTTGCCGGAACCTGAAACCGCCGCTTTGCTGGGGATGCCCGCCGCCGGATCGGTGCGGGATGTCCTGCAACGCGCAGAGATCGTCATGGTTATGGGCGGTGACGGCACGATGTTGCGAACGGTGCGCGCGCTGGATGGGCGTGATGTTCCGGTGATTGGCGTCAACCTGGGGGCTCTGGGGTTCATGACCAGCGTGACCGAGGACAGGCTCGAGTACGCCCTTGATTGCCTGATGTCGGGGGATTACACCACCTCCCTGAGGACCATCATCGATTGCACCGTGATTCGTGGCGGGAAAGTGATCACAGATTGCCGGGCGTTGAACGACGTGGTGCTGACGTCCATCAATTCCCGGGTAGTGGCGTTACGGATGAAGGTGAGCGGGGAAACGGTGGGCGATTTTGTGTGTGATGGTTTGATTATCTCCACGCCCACGGGAAGCACGGGGCATTCGCTGTCGGCGGGCGGGCCGATCCTGATGCCGACATCGCGGGCGTTGCTGGCGAGCCTGATCTGTCCGCATACGCTCAGCACGCGACCGCTGGTGATACCGGATGATGCGGTGGTGGGTGTGGAGGTGGTGGACCGTTCGCTGGGCGCCAAACTGGGTGTTGATGGGCAGGTGGAGCAGGAGTTGGAAGTCGGGGACCGTGTGGAGGTCCGGCAGAGCGTGCAGGGGGTGCGGCTGATTCACTTGCCGGGTTACAGTTATTTCTCCGTGCTACGGCAGAAACTGCACTGGCGCGGTTCGAACGTGTAACATCCGTATGGGGTTTACTGGGCGGCCCGGGATTCCAGGGTTTCCCAGCGGTGATAGGCGGCCTCGAGTTCCACGATGAGTGCCTCGGCGCGTTGTTTGGCGGCGGTGATTTCGGGGCCGGGTTGGCGGTAGAAGGCGGGATCCGCGAGGCGGGTGTGCCACTGGGCCTGCTCCGCTTCCAGTGCCTCGATTTTCCCGGGCAGGTCATCCAATTCGCGCCGTTCCCAATCGGAAAGTTTCTTTTTTGCAGACTTGGGGCGCGGTGGGGGGGGCGCTTTCTTTTCCGGTTCCGGTTCGGGTGGGAGCACGCGGCGCGCCGCCCACTCGTCATAGCCGCCGACGTACTCGTTCACATACCAACCCTCGTTTTCCGCGAGCCAAGTGTCGGCGCGGTCGGCGGGGTGCTTCTCGAACACGAGGACACTGGTGACCACATCGTTCAGGAAGGCGCGGTCATGGCTGACCAGCAGGACGGTGCCGGCATAGGATGACAACTGGTCCTCCAGCAGTTCCAAGGTGTCGAGATCCAGATCATTGGTGGGTTCGTCCAGCACGAGGACATTCGAGGGTTGGGTGAAGAGGCGGGCGAGGAGGAGGCGGTTACGTTCGCCGCCGGAAAGGACGGAGACCGGTTGACGGGCGCGATCCGGGGTGAAAAGGAAATCCTCGAGGTAGCTGATCACATGGCGCCGGATGCCGTTGATCGTGATGAATTCGCGGCCCTGGGCGATGTTATCGGCCAGTGAGTGTTGTTCGTCGAGTTGGGTTCGAAGTTGGTCGGAATAGGCGATTTGGAGGTTGGTGCCGTGGGTGATCCGGCCGGTTGGCGGGGTGAGGCTCCCTTCGGCGCCGCCGGGTTCAAGCATCAGGCGCAGGAGGGTGGTTTTGCCGCAGCCGTTGGGGCCGATGATGCCGACCCGGTCGCCGCGGGTCAGTACGGTGGAGAAGTCGCGGATCAGGGGGCGGGTGTACGCGAAGGAGACGTTCTCTGCCTTCAGGACGATCTGGCCGGTGCGGTCGGCATCCTGGATGGTCATCCTGACGGTGCCGGTCTGTTCGCGGCGCCGGCTCCGTTCGGCGCGCAGGGCCTCGAGGGCACGCAGGCGGCCCTGGTTGCGGACGGCCCTGGCGCGGACGCCCTGGCGGCGCCAGGCCTCCTCCTTTTCGAGGAGGCGGTCGAACTTTTCCTGTTGTTGGGTCTCGGCCTGAAGGGCCTCGGCCTTGCGGCGCAGGAAGGTGTCATAGTCGCAGTTCCAGTCGCTCAGGTGGCCGCGGTCGAGTTCGACGACGCGCGAGGCGAGGCGGCGGAGGAAGGAACGGTCGTGGGTGATGAAGAGGAAAGTACGGCAGTAGCGCAGGAGGAAGGATTCCAGCCAAGCGATGGAGTCGAGGTCGAGATGGTTGGTGGGTTCATCGAGGAGGACGACATCGGGGGCCCCGAGGAGGGTATGGGCGAGGAGGACGCGGCGCCGGGTGCCGCCGGAGAGGGTGTTGAACTCGGCCTCGGGGTTAAGTTGAAGGCGGCTGAGGATCTGGCGGGCTTCGAGGGCGCGGCGGGCCTGGTCGGGGTCCTCATGGCCGGGGCAGACGATATCCAGGGTTCGTCCCTGGAGGTGGCCGGGAACCTGTTGGGGCAGGCGGGCGACGCGGATATCGGTGGCCCGGACGACCTGTCCGGCATCGGGGTTGGTTTCGCCGGCGAGGACACGGAGCATGGAGCTCTTGCCGGAGCCGTTGACGCCGAGGAGGCAGATGCGGTCGCCGCGCTCGATGTGGAACTCGACA
The DNA here is from genome assembly GCA_044344495.1 of Kiritimatiellia bacterium. GTDB lineage: Bacteria > Verrucomicrobiota > Kiritimatiellia > CAIKKV01 > CAITUY01 > CAZDUS01. Next base: position 17,411 of record JBIJCW010000005.1, read on the forward strand.
TCATCGAGCAACGGTTCACCGCCGAAGCGGAGGCTGACGTTTTTGAGGCTTAGGAGGGCCATGGGGTGTAGCAACAATCGGGCGGGCACCGACGGGCGGTGAACCCATAAAGCGAAAAACGGGCGGACTGCTGGTCCGCCCGTTCAGTCCATTGGGAACCATTCCTTAGTGACGCATTCCTCCGCCACCATTCCGGCGACGGCGGGACCGGGCTTCACTGACGGAGACTTTCTGTCCGTCAATCTCCTTGCCGTTCATACCGTTGGCGGCGGCCTGGGCGGATTCGACGCTACCCATGCTCAGGAAGGCGAAGGGTTTGCGGTCATCGTCCCCGCGTCCGGAGATAAGCCGGACATCGCGGACTTCGCCGAAGCGTTCGAACTGCTTGCGGATGGCCTGTTCATTGGTCTCGGGGCCCAGGTTGCCCACATAGAGTTCGGTGCTACGGACCACGCGTGAGCCGCCACGGCGGAACCGCAGGCGACTGCCGAGCAGCACGCCCAGCAGGAATCCCGCCAGGATGGCGGTGATCAGGGTATACAGGGGATAATCACAGGGAATCATCATTGGACATACAGCCATCGTAACCATCTATTGCTCCATTCTGACTTGGCGGGGTTGAATTCCCGCTACTTCATTTCGATAAACCCTTCGAGCTTCCGGATGCGCGTGGGATGGCGCAATTTTCGCAGGGCCTTTGCCTCGATCTGCCGGATACGCTCGCGGGTCACATTGAACTGTTTTCCCACTTCCTCGAGGGTGCGCGAGTAGCCGTCGGCCAACCCGAATCGAAGGTTCAACACCTGTTGCTCGCGGTCGGTGAGGGTGCCGAGCACGTCTTTCAGGCGGTCCTTCAAGAGACTGTAGGCCGTCATTTCCGACGGATTCTCAGCGCCCTTGTCCTCGATGAAATCTCCGAAATGCGCGTCGTCGCCATCGCCCACGGGGCTTTGCAGCGAGATGGGTTGCTGGGCCATCTTATAGACGGCGCGAACGCGTTCCACGGGGAGGGTCATTTCCTCGGCCACTTCCTCGGGGGTGGGTTCGCGGCCCAGTTCCTGGACCAGTTTCTTCTGGACGCGCATCAACTTGTTGATGGTTTCGATCATGTGCACCGGGATGCGGATGGTGCGGGCCTGATCCGCGATGGCGCGGGTGGCGGCCTGGCGGATCCACCAGGTGGCATAGGTGCTGAACTTGTACCCGCGGCGGTACTCGAATTTCTCGACGGCCTTCATGAGGCCGGTGTTGCCTTCCTGGATGAGGTCCAGGAAAGAGAGGCCGCGGTTCATGTATTTCTTGACGATGCTGATCACCAGGCGGAGGTTGGCCTCCACCATTTCGGTGCGCGCCGCCATGCCCTTGCGCATGGCGTCCTTGAGTTGCCGGTACTTGGCGGTGAAGTCCTCGTGCTCCATGCACAGGCGGTCCTCGAACTTGCGCAGGCGGCGCTGATCGGCGGCGAGGGTATCGCCGCGCTTCTTGCTCTTGCGGGCCTTGTTCATGGACTCGATGGAGGCCAGGCAGCCGAGGACTTCCCGGTAGTCGTCTTCGGCCTTGGCGGCGAGCGACTCGGTGATCTTCTGTTTATAGTAAAGGGTGTCGAAGAGTTTCGTCAGTTTTTTCCGGATCCGCTCCATGTTCTTGCGGGCCGATGCTTTCTGCTGGAGGGAGGTCTTGGTTTTGCGGGTGACGGCGAACTCCTTCATGAGGGCGTCGCGCTGCCTCAGGATGTCGCGTTTAAGTTTCGGGAGGGCCTGCAGGTATTTGTCGCGGCTGTCGACGAATTTGTCCTCGATGACGCGATCGAAACGGTCCCGGCCATTTTCAAGGCGTTCGGCCATGCCCAAATACATGTCGGCGGCGATTCCGAGTTCATCGAACAGGGTGCGCACGGTGACTTCGGCCGTTTCGATGCGTTTGCAGATTTCGACTTCCTGCTCGCGGGTGAGGAGCGGCACCTGACCCATCTGGTGCAGGTACATGCGGATGGGGTCGTCGAAAATATCCAGCCGTTCGGCGCGGGCTACAGAGCCGGTGGCCGGTTTTGGGGGTTCCTTGCGGTATTTTTCCACATCGGAGGCATCGATGATTTCGATATCCATGCTCCGGAGGAGTTCCATGTAGCCTTCCAGTTCGTCGGGACTGATCACGGAACTGGGGATCATTTCGTTGATGTCGTCGTAGGTCAGGTAGCCCTGTTCCTCGGCCAGTTTTACAAGGTCCTTGATCCGTTGGCTGCGTTCCTCCCAGCTCAGGGTGCTGGTGGTTCCGATATCCTCGGCGCCTTCCTCGGTTTCGGGCTTGGATTCCAGATCGGGTCGTTCGGCGCCATCCTCGACGTTACGGTGGGTTCCTGCGCCTTGTTTGGCCGGCCGGTGTTTTGGGGAGGGGACCGTTGCGGCCGGCTTTTCTGGAACGGCTTTTCCCGCGGCGGTCTTCTTCGCGGCCTTGTCGGGCACTTTGTCGGGCGCCTTGGCGGGGGCGGGTTTCGCCGGGGCTTTGGCGTGGCTGGCTTTCGGGGGAACAGCCTTGACTGGGGCTTTGGCGGAGGTGGCTGGTTTAGTGGAGGCTGCCTTTGGTGGGGTTGTCTTTTTTGATGCAACAGGTTTGGTTTTTGCCATGTCTTTCCTCTGTTATCAATCCAATAAAGGCCGATGTCACGACACAATACAACGTCGAACGGTCAAATATAGCAGGGAAAAATACCCTGCCAAGCTAATTTTGCGGGGTTCGTAGTGGCTTCGTAGTGGGGAGAGGGGGGGTGGCGTCCGCGCAATTCAGCCATCCCGGTCAGACGGTCATGGCAGGATCATGGCTTTGCCGAGGGCGAGGGCCTTGTCGGTATCCGTGAGCAGGCGGACGAGGGTCAGGGCGAACTCGAATGAGGTGCCGGGGCCTTGGCTGGTGATGAGGCGGTTGTCCACGACAACCCGGTCGTTCAGGCGTGGGGTTGCGGTCAGTTGGGCGGCGACGCCGGGATGGCAGGTGACGCGGCGTCCGTCGAGGATACCGGCCTTTTGGAGGACGAGCGGTCCGGCGCAGATGGCGGCGATCCATTTTCCGGCCAGGTCGAACGAACGGACCGTATCGAGAATCCGGGCGTCGTTCATGAGTCGGTTGACTCCCTCGGCGCCGCCGGGAATGGCCAGGACATCAAAGGTATCGGGTTTGAGGGTTTGCCAGGGGTGATCGGGGACGAGTCGGACGCCGCGCGAGGCGGTGACGGGGTTGCCGGCCAGGCCGGCGGTGACGACTTCCAATCCGGCTCGGCGGAGCACGTCGATCAGGATGACGGCCTCCATTTCCTCAACGCCGTCCGCGAGCGGGATGAGAACGCTCGGCATGGTCAGTCATCCCGTCGTCCGCCGATCAGGCCGGCGCGGTAGAGGTAATAGAGCAGGGTCAGCAATGCGGTGACGGCCGAGGCCACGTAGGTGAGGAAGGCGGCGTTCAGGACGCGGCCGGCATCCTCCTGTTCCTGATAGGAGACGATGCCGGCTGAGACCATCAGGCGCCGGGCGCGGACGGAGGCGTCCCATTCCACGGGGAGGGTGACAATGGAGAAGGCGACCACGAGGGCGAAGAGGAGGGTGCCGGCGAGGATCAATCTGGGGCTATGGAAGAACATGCCGATGAGGAAGAAGATATAGGAGCCGAAACTGCCGAACTGGGTGGCGGGCACAAGGGCGGTTCGCAGGCCGAGCCAGGCGTAGCCGGTGGCGTGTTGCAGGGCATGGCCGGCCTCATGGCAGGCGACGCCGATGGCGGCGAGCGAGGTGGATCCGTAGACGTCGGGGGAGAGGCGCAGGGTGCGGGAGGTGGGGTCGTAATGATCGCTCAGGACTCCGTCGACGGGTTCGACGGCGACATCGCGCAGGCCCTGCTGGTCCAGCAGGCGTCGGGCGGCGACGGCGCCGGTGGCGCCCAACTGGGATGGGACCTTTGAGTATTTGCTGAAGGTCATCTTGACCTTGATGGTGGCATAGATGGCCAGCAGCATTCCGGGTCCGACGAAAAGAAAGTAAAGTGGATCAAACATCATGGTGTATTCATCCTGTCAAAACGGGTGCAATTTTACCAAAGGGGCGGCGGAGTGGCAAGCAGATGGATGGGGGCGATCAGCCGGCGGACTGGCAGACGGTGATCGTGGCCACGCCGACGATGTCATCGGCGGTGCAGCCGCGGGACAGGTCGTTGATCGGTTTGGTCAATCCCTGCATGATGGGCCCGTAGGCGGCAGCACCGGCGAGGCGTTCGGCCAATTTGTAACCGATGTTGCCGGCCTGAAGGTCCGGGAAGACCAGGATGTTGGCGGTGCCCTTCAGCGGGCTATCGGGACATTTCTTGGCGGCGACGGCCGGGACAATGGCGGAGTCGAGTTGCATTTCGCCATCCACAAGGGCGTCGAGTTTCAATTCCGCCACGCGTTGCCGGGCAAGACGGGTGGCGAGGGTCATTTTGTCGACCAGCGGGCCGGAGGCGCTACCCCGGGTGGAGAAGGAGAGGAGGGCGACCCGGGGCTGGCCGGGCATGAGTGCCTTGAAGGAGTAGATGGTGGAAACCACGATATCCACGAGTTGCTCGGCCGTGGGGTTCTGGTTGACGCCGCAGTCGGCGAAGAACAGGACGGGGTCCCCGGCGGGGGCCGGATGGGTCAGTTCCATGGCGAAGAAACTGCTGGCGGTCTTGATGCCGGGGGCGGGTCCGATGCAATGGAAAGCGGTGCGGACCATATCGGGTGTGGAGGCGATGCTGCCGGCGACGAGGCCATCGGCGAGGCCCTGGCGGACCATCATGTTGCCGAAATACAGGCGGTCCTTCATCAGTTTGCGGGCTTGTTCCAGTGTGACCCCCTTATGCTTGCGGAGTTCCTGGAAGGCGGCGGCCAGTGTTTCGGTATCGGCGGAGGCAAGGTAGTCCAGCACGGTGACCGGCAACCCTTCGAACGAGACGCCGGTGCTGGAGGAGGCGGCCTCCGCCGGTGTGGCGAGGATGATGACGCGGGCGGCGATGCCGGCGCGGGCGATTTTGGCAGCCGCCTGCATGACACGGGGATCGTGACCTTCGGGAAGGACGAGGGTGCGGCGGGCGGCGCGGGCCTTGGGAATCAGGCTATCGAGAAGTGACATGGTTGGATCCTTGTTGGGTCAGGGTTTGGTGGAAGCAAGATTGAGTTCGTGGCAAACGGGGGGTGTGCACGGCACGGTCAGGAGGCGCACGGTTTCGCGGGCGATCATCAGTTCCTCGTTCGTGGGCATGACAATGGCCTGCAGTGTGCTTGGCGGGGTACTGATGACGGCCGGTTTGCCGATGGCTTTTCCATTGGCTGTCTTGTCGAGGAAGCAACCCAGGCAGGCGAGGCGTTCGATGACCTGTTCGCGGATGGCGGCGCTGTTCTCGCCGATGCCGCCGGTGAAGATGATGGCATCGGCGCCGCCGAGGATGGTGTGGTAGGCGCCGATGTAGGAAACCAGGCGGTGGACGAACATGCGGATGGCGCGCTGGGCCTGGACATTGCCGCTTTCGGCGGCGGCCAGATTGTCCCGCATGTCGCCGCTGATGCCGGAAACGCCGAGCAGGCCGCTGCCCTTATTCAGCAGTTTATCGATCTCGTCGGCGGACATGCCGCGGCGTGAGAGGTAGAGGACGACGGCGGGATCGATGTCACCACAGCGGGTGCCCATGACGAGGCCGTTCAGCGGGGTCATGCCCATGCTGGTGTCGAGGACGTTGCCGCGTTCGATGGCGGCGATGCTGGCGCCGTTGCCGAGGTGGGCGGTGATGAGGTTTAGCTCACCCAGTGGTTTGCCGATCAGGTTGGCGGTGGCATAGGCCACGAATTTGTGCGACGTGCCATGGAAGCCGTATTTGCGGATGCCGTACTTCTTATAGTAGTCATAGGGGATGGCGTAGAGGTAGGAGGATGGCGGCATGGCATGGTGGAAGGCGGTGTCGAAAACGGCCACGGCCGGGATATTCGGGAAGACGCGTTCGCAGGCCTCGATGGCGCCTAGATTGGGCGGGTTGTGCAGGGGGGCCAGGCTAAAGCATTCGCGGATGGTGTGCTTGACGGCATCGGTGATGGTGACCGAGTCATGGAACGTCTCGCCGCCGTGAACGACGCGGTGCCCGATGGCCTCGACTTCGGCGAGGCTTTTCAGGACGCCAGCTTCGGGGTCGATCAGCCGGTTGCAGACCAGACGCAGGGCTTCGTCATGCGTGGAGATGATGGCCTGTTCCTTGAATGTGGTGCCATCGTGGCGTTCGTATTTAAGGAACGGCTCGTTTTGTCCGATGCGTTCGACGATGCCGCGGGCGAGCATGCGTTCGTTTTCCATGGAGAACATGGTGAACTTGAGCGAGGAACTTCCGGCGTTAATGACAAGGACATAAACGGGGGCGCGGCGTGATTGAGGCGAATTTGGCATAATTAGCTCGTTATTTCCGCCAAACCGGGGCGGATTGTCTTGAACAACACCCCGTCGGATTTCAGGCGCGTACGCTTTCGTTTGGTTTATTCCGGACGAGGCCACAAATATCAAGGTGGCATGATGTCACAACGACGAGCGGGCCTTCAAGTAGATTTGAGACCGGGAAGTCTAATTTCAAGATGTGCGATTCGTTAATTTGACAAGATTGCCAGGGCGGTAACTCTCCGTGGTGCGAACATCGAGATTGAGTTGTCGGCAGCCATACGGGAGCCATGCGGGGCGTGGGTCAGTGCGGTTTATTGCGATCTTTTTTCCTGCTGGCTGGCGGCAATCACGGCAGGTCACAGCGGTCTCGATGCAACAGCATTTCCGCCTGTTTCAATCCGTCGATGGCGGCGCTGACGATGCCACCGGCGGCGCCGGCGCCTTCGCCCGCCAGGCGCAGACCCGGCAGGGTTGACTCCAGGGTTGCCGGGTCACGTTGGAACCGCAACGGCAGGGAGATGCGTGTCTCCAGTCCGACGAACTGGCCCTGGGCGATGAATCCAGGGATACGCTTGTCAAAGGAGGCCAGTGCCCGGGCGATGCCTTGGGCCAGGAGGGGTGGAAGCAAAGTGTCGATGCGGCTGGCCGTCAACGCAAAGGGCCAGGTCGAGGGAGCCAGGGTTCCGGTTTTCCGTCCCAGGAAATCCGCCGCCCGCTGTGCTGGTGCGGACCAGGCGGTTCCGCCCGATTCCCAGGCGCGGCGTTCCAAAGTTTCAAGGGCGGCGAGGCTGGCCAGGGGATCCGATGTTTCGGGAGCGGCGACGCTGCCGATCAGTGCCGCGTTGGCATAGCCGGAATCACGTCGATAGCGCGATCCGCCATTGGTGCACAAGAAACCATCGGCTGTGGAACAAGGCAGCAGTTCACCGCCGGGGCACATGCAGAACGAGGTTATTCCCGGGAGTTCGCCTTCCGGACGGTGTGAAATCTGGTAGGATGCCGCGCCCAGCGCCGGAACTTCATCGGCACCCAACAGGCGTCGGTTGATCAGGACTTGCGGATGTTCAATTCGTACGCCGACCTGCCAGGGCCTGGCCTGGCAGGCGACGCCCTGGGCGACGATCCGCCGGATCAGGTCGCGGGCGCTGTGGCCGATGGCCAGGATGGTTTGTTCCGATTCAACCCTGGCGCCGTCTGCCAGGACAACACCACGACACCGGCCATCGGAAACCAGTAATTCCTTGACCTGGTGTTTAAAGGCAAACGTCCCGCCCAGGGCGATAATTTCCTGGCGGAGACAGGCAACGACATGGGGCAGTACGTCGGATCCGATGTGCGGATGCGCGTCATAGGCGATCCGGGCGCCAGCGTGGTTTTTGACGAGCAGTGCCACGACAAGGCGGACCCGTGGATCCCGCAGGCGCGTGTAGAGTTTGCCGTCGGAGTAGGTTCCGGCGCCTCCTTCGCCGTACAGATAGTTTGCTTCGGGGTCGATCGTGTGTTGTTCGCGCAGGTTCTGGATGGCCAGGGCACGCTCCTCCACGGTGGGGCCGCGCTCCAGAATCAGGGGGTTGCAACCGTGCCGGGCCAGGAGCCAGGCGGCGAAGAGGCCGGCCGGGCCGGTCCCGACCACGATCGGTTGCGTCGGTTTTTGGCGAGGGATGAAATCCGCCTCAAGGAAGGGGTCCGGTTCATCGGGGGATGGGGTTAATGTTGTGGTTCCGGCCGCCTGCGAATCGATCTGTGCGATCAGGCGGTAGTCCAGGCGCAGGCGCCCCTTCTGGCGGGCGTCCAGGCTGCGGTGCAGGATTTTGTAGCCGACCACAGCGGGATCAGGCAGGCCGAGATGACGGGCAATGGCCGGACCCAGGTGCCGATCGAGCGCCGGATCAAGGCGCAGGGGTCCGGTGAGGAGAAGGGGGAGGTCAACGCGTTGGGGGATGGTATTCACGGTGGTGACACACTGATGGGAACTGGCCAGAGCAGAAGGCCCGCAACGTTTGCAAAGTGGGTATCGTAGGTTACCAAATGCGAACCGCTTTCGGTCGCATGGGCGGCAATCCAAACGTCGTTGATGGGAATCGGCGTACCCGCCGTTTTGAGTCGGTGTTTGATGGTGCCAAAAATATCCGATGTTTCCCGTGTGGCGGTCAGGATGCGCACGGTGGGGCGACGCAGGAAATCGTCCAGTTGTGCGCGGTTCGCCGATTCCTTGTCCCCGCCTTTGAAGCCGGCATACAGTTCACCCAGGACGAAGATGGACATAAAGACCGTATCGGCAATGCCCAAGGCATTGAGTACATCCACGTTTCCGCGTAGCAGGTGCGTATAAGCATTGGTGTCCAATAGTAGTTTCTTCACTTCCAGTCCTCCGGGTCAACCTTGTCCATGTTGGCCGTGTGAGATTCAAAGGTGCGTGCTTCGGCTTCGGACCAGGTTCCACAGAATGCCTCAAAATCCTTTCGATGCGGGGGAATGGCTGGGGTCCTGATTCCCAATCCTTCCGCCAGAATGCGTTTTGCGAGTTCATTCATGCTGATGGATAGTTCGTCGGCGCGATTCTTGATTTGCGCCGCCAGTTGATCGTCTATCGCGTGTAATGTGAGCGATTTCATTTAAGCCTCCTTTTGAATCAAGGCATGGTTCATTTGATGGTTCATAATAGTAGTTTTATGATCCATAAGTCAATGGTGGCGATGCAATCGGATTATTCTCAACCCAGGGTGGTGGTTTGTTGCTCGCGGAAACGGCGCGGGGTTGTCCCGAGTATGCGTCGGAACTGGCGGGTGAAGTAGTTGCTGTCGTTAAAGCCGGCCTCGAGGGCGATGGCGGTGATGGTCAGGTTGCTGTTACGCAGCAGGGCCATCGCCTTTTGGATCCGGAGGCGCAGGAGGTAATCGATGGGGGTTTGTCCGGTGGCCTTACGGAAGACGCGCATGAGGTTGCTGCGCGACATGTGGGCGATGGCCAGCAGGTCGTCCAAGGTCCAAGGCCGGGAATAATTCTGTTCGAGGGCGCCGATGACCTCGCCGACGCGGACCAGGGCGCGCGCCTCGGTGGTGCCGGAGTTGCCATAGGCCCGGGACAGATAGACCATCAGTTCCATCAGTTTGGCGCGCAATACCAAGGGGTAACCGGGCAGGCGGCGGGTGGACTCCCTTTCCATTTCCTCGGCGAGTTGCTCCACATGCGCCAGCGGGAGGCGGCCGATGTGCAGTCGGCTGGCAAACCGGTGCCGGCGGCGGTAGTCGGGTTCCAGCATGAACACGGCGCAGTAGCCGGACAGTTTGCGGAGATCGTTTTCGGGGAGTCTGATCCTTGCCGGATCATACATGATATTGATCAGGCCCAGGTTTTCGCGCTGGTAGAAATAGTGGCGCTGGCGGCCCCGCAGGAGGAACACATCGCCGGCGGTGACGGGGAACTCGGCCCCTTCCAGCCGGTGCATGGCGCGGCCATGGGTGACGACCACCAGTTCGCAGAAATCATGCGAGTGCTCCACTTCGGTCAGATCGTGCGGGTGCGAGGCACTATGGGTTGCATCCGTTTTGACGCGGCGCACGGCCAGAGGCAAGTCTGCCAGTTCGAAGTAATGATCGCCGGCGGCAATGGTTGTTTTCATGGTGGCGGGAGGATTGTGCTACATTATGGGAGGATATTCAAGGCGTTACCGGCCTCCGTGTGCCATAGTGCCGCCTCATCAGGAAAGGGAGGTCTTATGGGTTACTTGCTTGGTTTGGATGTGGGGAGTTCGTCGGTCAAGGCGGCCTTGTTGGACATGCAGACCGGGCGGTGTGCCGGGAGTGCCTTTCACCCGGAAGTGGAGCAGGTCATTGAATCGCCGCGGCCGGGATTTGCGGAACAGGATCCGCAACTCTGGTACGACAGCGCCAAGGCGGCGGTGCGCGAGGCGATGCGGAAGGCGGGTGCGCGGCCCGGGGATGTCAAGGCGGTGGGCATTTCCTACCAGATGCATGGCCTCGTTTGTGTGGACAACCGGCAGAGCGTTCTGCGTCCGGCGATCATCTGGTGCGACAGTCGCGCGGTGGAGTATGGGCGTGCCGCGTTTGAGTCCATCGGAGCCACCCGATGCCTGGAGCACCTGCTCAACTCGCCGGGGAACTTCACGGCGGCCAAGTTGGCCTGGGTGAAAGCCAACGAGCCGGCGCTTTATGCCCGGATCGACAAGATCATGTTGCCGGGCGACTGGCTGGCGATGAAGCTTACCGGGCAGGCCCGCACGACGGTCTCCGGCCTGTCGGAGGGCATTTTGTGGGATTTCAAGAACGAGAAGACAGCCGGTTTCCTGCTGGACCATTTTGGTTTTGATGCCGGCCTTCTGCCGGAGCAGGTGCCGAGTTTCGGGTTGCAGGGCGAGTTGACCCCGGCGGCGGCGGTCGATTTCGGGCTCAGCGCCGGTACTCCGGTGGCCTACCGCGGCGGCGATCAACCGAACAACGCGTTGTCGCTTAACGTGCTGGAGCCGGGTGAGATTGCCGCGACCGCCGGCACGTCCGGGGTGGTGTATGGGGTGACGGCGGCCAAACAGTACGATCCGCAGTCCCGGGTCAACACCTTCGCGCATGTCAACCACACGCCGGGAAATCCGCGTCTGGGGGTGCTGCTTTGCATCAACGGCACGGGGATACTCAATGCGTGGACCCGTCGGCTGCTGGGTGGGGTTTCGTATGGGGAGATGAACGCCCTGGCGGCGACAGCGCCGGTCGGGAGTGGCGGGGTGACGGTGCTGCCCTTCGGGAATGGCGCCGAGCGGGTGCTGGGCAATCGTAACATTGGCGCGCAGATTGCCGGGGTGGACTTTAACCGGCATGACCGGGCGCACCTGTGTCGGGCGGTGCAGGAAGGGATTGTCTTCTCGTTCCGGTATGGCATGGAAGTGATGGCGGGTGTCGGGATTGAATTGAAGACGATTCGCGCCGGGTTTGCCAACATGTTCATGAGCGATGTGTTCTGTCAGACCCTGGCAGGAGTGGGTGGGGCAAAGATTGAACTCTATGAGACGGATGGTGCGGTGGGCGCGGCCCGCGGCGCGGGGGTGGGCGCCGGTCACTACCGTTCGTTTGCCGAGGCGTTTCGGTCCCTTGAGAAGCGCAAGGTGATTGAGCCCGGCAAGGGGGATTACGCGCAGGCCTACGCGGCGTGGAAGCAGCATTTGGACACTGTGTTGAAATAATCAGGAGGAGAGCATCATGGGTATCGTGACAGGACAGACGGAATACTTCAAAGGCATCGGGCAGATCAGGTTTGAGGGGCGCAAGAGCGACAATCCGCTGGCGTTCAAGTGGTATGACGAAAACGCGGTGGTGGCCGGCAAGACCATGAAGGAGCACCTGCGGTTTGCCATCTGCTACTGGCATACGTTCTGCGGCACCGGCGCCGATCCCTTTGGCGGCGGAACCAAGGTGTTCCCGTGGATGAATGGCCCGGATGCGGTTGCCCGCGGCACGAACAAGATGGACGCGGCGTTTGAGTTCATCACCAAGATCGGCGCGCCGTTCTACTGCTTCCACGACTTCGATCTGGTGGAAGAGGGTGGGTCGCTGGCGGAATCCTCCAAGCGTCTGCAGGCGATGGTGGACTACGCCGCGCAGAAGCAGAAGGCGTCCGGTGTGAAGTTGCTGTGGGGCACGGCCAACCTCTTCAGTAATGCGCGCTACATGAATGGCGCCTCCACCAACCCCGATTTCGGCGTGGTGGCCTATGCCGGCGCGCAGTTGAAGAATGCCCTCGACGCGACCATCGCGCTGGGCGGCGAGAACTATGTGTTCTGGGGGGGGCGCGAGGGGTACATCAGCCTGCTCAATACCGATATGAAGCGGGAACTGGAGCATCTGGGCCGGTTCCTGACCCTGGCGCGGGATTACGCCCGGGCGCAGGGGTTCAAGGGGAACTTCTTCATCGAGCCCAAGCCGATGGAGCCCAGCAAGCACCAGTACGACTTCGATTGCGCGACCGTGATCGGGTTCCTCAAGGCGTATGGACTGGAGAAGGACTTCAAGTTGAACATCGAGGTCAATCACGCCACGCTGGCGCAGCATGCGTTCCAGCATGAGTTGCAGGTGGCGGCCGATGCCGGCATGCTGGGCAGCATTGACGCCAACCGCGGGGATTACCAGAACGGATGGGATACCGATCAGTTCCCGATCAATATCCAGGAAACGGTGGAAGCCATGCTGGTCATCCTGGAGGCCGGTGGGCTTAAGGGGGGTGGCACGAATTTCGATGCCAAGACGCGGCGGAATTCCACGGATCTCGAGGACATCTTTATCGCCCATATCGCCGGCATGGACACCTTTGCCCGCGCGTTGGTGATTGCGTCCGAGGTTCTGCAGAAGTCGGCGTACAAGAAGATGCGGAAGGAACGCTATGCGTCATTTGACAGCGGGAATGGGGCGGCGTTCGAGGCCGGGAAGCTGACGCTGAAGCAACTGGCCGCGTTGGGTGCGGAGTTGGGTGAGCCGAAGCAGACCAGCGGCAAGCAGGAGCTCTACGAAGCCTTGATCAACGATTACATCTGATCGGCATGGTAAGCAGGGGGGGGCTCCGGTTGCACGGGGCTCCCCCTTTTTTTCGGGGGCGGGATTGTCACATTGAATCCGACTGGCTCCTTGTTTACAAAATCGGGAACAAGCGCATCATTTTTGAAAGAACGGGAACCCATTCGGACTTATTCAAGAAAAGAAGTCGCACAACCAGGCCTCGCGACGAGTACGCCGCGCATCAGAAGTCTCGTTGGGGTAATGAAGATGATCGGAAGAATGACAATTCTATCCCTGATGGCGGTCGTGCTCATCGGCTGTGCGCCGCAGGCTCAGGAACGAACCCAGCCCATGTCTGCGCGAACTTCCCTCACAAGGGATGATGCAATTCGGATCTCGCGACAGGCATGCGATGGCAAGGTCGACGTACCGGCAGATACGCAAGCCATTGTCACGGAGACCAACGGCAACTTTGTGGTGACCTTCCCTCAACCCCTTCAGCCCGACGTTCTTCATGGGGACTATTACGCACGCGTAACGATTCAGAAAGCAACGGGGAAGATTGTGGAGATTCTGGCGTCACCATAGGAACCCCAACCACAACCTGATCCGTACCGTTGACCCGCAGCGGGTCAACGGTACGGATCAGGTTGATCATTCGACAGTCCCCACGGGTTATAAGGAGCATTTACCACTCGTCAGTGAAAATGACCCTAACCACGGCTCGTATCGATGTAACGCATGCCCGAATCAATGGCGCGACGTAGCAATGCGACCGCCTCGTCAGTGTCTTCCGGCAGGCGCATGGCGCCGATGTTTGCCTGGGGAATGGTGAATCCGTTCCGCTTTCCAAACGGTACCAGTTTCGTCTTACGGTTTCTCCTGGAGGTGCAGGAGCCCACTGAGGGTGCGGACGAGCATGCTGTTACCGCAAAAGATCGGACAACTGCGAAATTCCGGGAGTTTGTTGCGTGCAAGTTCCTCATAGGTGCGGCCGGGCTGCATGACCACGGTCACGCCGTTGTCGCAACTGATATAGATCCGGCCGCCGGCCAGGATCGGACTGGGATACACGGTCCCGCCGCCGAATCCGAGCGCCTTCTCGTAGACCACGCTTCCGTCCTTGGCCTCAAGAACAATCAGCGTGCCGCCCTGGCTCACATTGTAGAGCAGCCCCTCGTACAGGAGTGTCGTGGCGTAGAAACGGCCGCCGGGCACTTTGGCGGTCCAGAGGGCAGCGGGCTTGGCCCCGCCGTCGAACTTCATCGGGTACGCGGCCGCGCCCCCCTCGTCAACCTTGTAGACGACGCCATCCTTGGCAACCGGCCCGTTCCAGGGAAACTTGAAGACGCCACTGGCAAGTT
>JBIJCW010000233.1:0-3209 GCA_044344495.1 Kiritimatiellia bacterium
GGCCCGCATGACTCCTCCGACCTCCCCAACCACCACCTCCAGCGAAACCACGCCCGAAGAAGGCGGCTTGATCCGCGGCTCCGTCAAAGTTATCGCCGATGACAGGACGGGCATGCTGATCATCATTACCCGGTCTGAAAATATGCGTTTCTTCGAGCAGATCGTCACCGCCCTCGATGTCGCCACCGCCCCCGATGTTTCCATCAAGGTCATACGCCTGGAGTACGCCGACGCCGAGGATGTCGCCAGCATGCTGAACGCCCTCATCGGCGCCGCATCGACCACCACCCGCAGTTCATCCTCGCCAAAATCATCCTCCTCTTCCTCATCCTCCAGCAAATCCAGCGACTACAAGCCTGGCGACTCCCGTTCAACCGACAGCAAACCCGCTGCAGCAGAACCGGCGCGTAGCAGCCAACTCGACGAATTCATCGCCCAGCAACGGCAACTGGCCTCCGCGTCAGGCAAAGGCGGCGAAACCAAATCTAAAATCGGCCAGTTGTCCGCCGAGAACGTAAAAATCCTGTCCGATAAACGCACCAACGCCATCATCATCATGGCTAGCAAGGGCGATATGGCGTCCATCATGGATATCCTGAAGGACATGGATATCATGCTCTCCCAGGTGCTCATCGAGGCTGTCATCCTTCAGGTCTCGCTCGATAAGACACTTGAACGCGGCGTCGACTGGGTGCAACGGTCCATGATCGCCTACGACAAGGCCGGCGGTAACCGCAACCCCCTCTTCTCCTTCGCCGGCGGCGGTGGCGGCGGCACGCTGACCCCAAGGGATGCTACGGCGCTCGCGTCCACCTTTTCGGCCGGCGGCGGACTAACCTACTACTTTACACATTTCGGCCTGAATATGGATGCCGTCATCAAATTGACCCAAACCGACTCCCGCGGCAAGGTACTCTCCTCCCCCGTTATCCTCACCACGGATAACAAGGAAGCCAAGATCGATATTTCAGAGGAACGCTACTTCTACAAGGGCGTTCGCTACGTTGGCTACTCGGGCACCGAACAACAATCCGTCCCCGACGTCGACATCCGGAAAATCGGACTCACCCTGACCGTCACGCCGCGTATCAACGCCAACAAGTTCGTCAGCATGGAAATTGCGCAGAAAATTGAAAACGTCGCCGGCGAGCAGGCCATCGAAGGCCAAGGCAATTGGCCGATCGTCGCCTCACGCGAAATGAATGCATCCGTATCCGTCCGCAGCGGCGAAACCATCGTCCTCGGAGGATTGGTCGAAAGGAACGAGCACAACAGCGGCACCCGCATCCCCCTCCTCGGCAGCATCCCCATCCTCGGCATCCCCTTCCGCTCGACAACCGACAAGAATGTGCGCCGCGAGATCGTGGTCTTCATCACCCCCTCCGTTCTCGACACCCCGGAAGAAATCGAGGCTGAATCCATCCGCCGCAAGGACGCCACCTCCATCGGCTCCGAAGGCATGTGGGAAAAAGGCTGGTCGAATAGCAAAATGGCTGAACCCCGCCGTGGCCGCATCGGTCAATGGTGGCGAAGTCTCTTGAAGTAATTGAAAGAAAGGATCACATGAAGAAAACAATCTCAGGCATCGCGGCACTTTGCGCCTTGGCGCTGGCCGGCACCGGATGCAGTTCTCTGCGCATTGTCCAGGGAAGCGTCGCCCCCCCCAAATGGGTTGCCGAACCAACCCTCGTCGCCAGCTACGACACCAACGATTTCATCTATGCCAGCGGCATCTGCACCTACAGCATGGTCCTCGAGGAAGGCATCAATGATGCCCGTCATGACGCCATCCGCAAAATCGTCGAACGTGTCGGCATCGCCGCCGACGATGTCTACCGCACGGACCGCAACGACAAACAGAACTACACCCACACCGACATGCCAAACGCCTCGCAGGCAATCTTTAATTCCCATAAGGCCGTGGACACTTCCAGCAAGGTCGAGACCAAGAAGACCCGCAACCCCCAGGCCACCCACACCTCCCAAACCCGCTTGCACGGCATGGATGAACTCATCCTCTGCTACTCCGTCTGGCAGTACGGACCAAGCTTCTGGGCAAAATTCATTTACGGCGATACCGCCGTCCGCTTCTACGATGTGTATGTGCTCATGCGCTGCCCCAAGACTGAGTTCAACAGGGCGCTGCATGCTGAACTGGAACAGGACTCCCCTTCCACCACCCAGGACACGGCACCGGCAGTTGGTAACAAGTAAGGAAATAGAAGATTGACAGGCGACGCTGATTGGGATAAATAGCGTCGCTTTTTCACGGCTTGAAAGGTTACAGCATCATGAAGACATCTCTTCCTAAAGAGAGCGATATTCTGCGCGGATGGCATTTGGTGGACGCCGCAGGCAAACCGCTCGGGCGTTTGGCGGTCAAGGTGGCCAATATCCTCAGGGGCCGCAATAAGGTCGTTTTCACGCCACACATCGATACCGGTGACTTCGTCATCGTGATCAACGCGCGGGACGTCAAACTGACCGGATCCAAGGACGAAAAGAAAGTCTACGAGCGATACTCGGGGTTCCGTAGCGGACACAAGGTCACAACCGTGGCAACCATGCGCGAACGCCACCCTGATCGCATTATCCACAAGGCAGTCGAGGGAATGTTGCCCGATAACCATCTCAGCCGTAAGATTATCAAGCGGTTGAAAGTGTACGCGGGCGCGGATCACCCCCACGTCTCCCAGTCACCCAAACTGATCAAGCTCTAAGAGAAGGAATACTCAAGTGGCCGAAAAAGTCTCCGAATATACTGCAACAGGTCGCCGTAAGACGGCCGTCGCCCGCGTGAAACTCTCGCCGGGTACAGGAAAATGGATCGTCAACACCAAGGAACCGATGATTTATTTCGGAACCGAGGCCGTCGTCAAGTTTATCGAACAGCCAATGAAGCTCACCAATACCCGTGAGAAGTTTGACCTGAGCGCAAGCCTCACGGGCGGCGGTATCGTCGGCCAGGCGGGCGCCCTGCGTCACGCCATCGCCCGCGCGTTGATTCTTGCGGATACTACACTCCGCAGCGTTCTCAAAGGCAGCGGATGCCTGACCCGCGACTCCCGCATGAAAGAGCGCAAGAAATACGGTCAGCCCGGCGCCCGTAAACGCTTCCAGTTCTCGAAGCGCTAAACGTTCTCCGAGGATTCTCAACGAAAAACCGCCAGGAATGGCAACATTCCCGGCGGTTTTTTCTTTTCCACCAC
>JBIJCW010000235.1:0-3179 GCA_044344495.1 Kiritimatiellia bacterium
TCCTTCACCGACTATCCCATCCCCGCCCCGCGCGGCAAGTACACGCTGTTACTGGATAGCGACAACCCTTGCTTTGGCGGGTTCGGACGCATCCTGCCCTCCGTCGAGCATTTCACAATGTCCAACCCCAGCTTCCTGAAACTTTACCTTCCCTCCCGAACCGCCATCGTCCTGAAACCCATTTGACGCAGTTAAACAATGGCTGTAACTTGATGAGCAAAGGGGGCAAGACACTATGAACCTGACAGCAGTATCTCCTCACCTCCGACCGCATCCAGATTCTGGACCTCTTGCTCTCATCCTTCGAAACGGCAGTCCGCAAGAACATTGAACTCGAGGAGGCTAACAGGAAACTCCGGGCTGCCGCACAAACCATCGACAAACTTGGAGACCTGATCCCCATCTGTTGCAACTGCAAGAATATCCGCAACGACAAGGGGTTCTGGCAGCAACTCGAAACCTACTGCAAGGAGCATTCGATCGCGGAATTCACCCACGGCGTCTGCCCGGACTGCGTCCAGATACTCTACCCTGATCTCGCAGCCAAGACGCAAAAGAAAACCGCCGGCTCATAACACTGCCGGAACAAGGGACACGCGGCGCCGGTTACTTCCCTTCGACCCTCTTGACTTGGATCCGTAACGGCGTTTTGCCGTCCACCTCGACCGGATACCCCTTGATGAGTTCGATCCCCTTGACCGATCGCGTCTCACCAGTCCCCGCATACTCCAGCGTGTACTCCGCGTCCGGAACCACCGCATACCATTCCGGCCAGGCGTTCAACCGCGGATAGTTCTGCGGAAGATTCCAATAGTCACGGTGGCGCGGCCGGTCGAACCGCAGAACACCTTTCCACGCCGTCAACGATGACACATACAGGCGGATCGCACCACCACCCTCGCCTACCCATGCGCCGATCCTCAAATCCTTCCGCCAGGGAACGCCCTTGACTCCACCCGTCTTGTAGTCGGCGTACATCAAGGCCGTCCGGATGAAGTTCCCGTCCAGATAGGTGCCGCCGACAAACCCCCAGGTCTTCTGGCGATCGAACATCACTTCCATCTCGTCATCCACCCATGCCCGGCACGCCGCGTCGTCAGCATAGGGCAGCTGATACAACATGGACTCCAGGGTGTCCGCATACCCATCATGCTTGACCCCCTCCCACTGGATAGACTTACGCCGCACCGCCGCCTGCATTACCCGGAAACACTCGGCACTATAGTTCGTGGTGCCTTCGGCAAGGTCAAACGTCCGGTACGCATTCAGCACATAACCCCAATTATCCACCACATCCTTGGTTTTGGCCTTGAGCGTCCGCGTATCGAACTCATCCATCCACATGCCGTCTTCCGTCCTGCATACCGTCAGGAGCCGGTCCAGGAACTCCTTGATCGGAACACGGTAGGCGGCCGCCTTGGGCAACCCCTTTCGCTTCTCCAGATAGTACAACTCTGTGAATCCGGGAATCAGTTCATTGCCGTGGTCACGGATGCGAAACGTCGCCAGCCGGGGCTCGTTCTTGGAAAAATCCCATCCGGCCGCCGGAAACCCGTTGTTCGCCGGCATGATGTCGAACAGGTACACATCGGCAATGCGCTCCGCCATCTCCAGGTATTTCGCCTTGCCCGTCATCCAGTACAACCGCGGCAGAACCTGCAACAAGTCACCGTTCGCCTCCGCACCCCCCGCGGGGATCCGCCCCCGCTTCGTCTCCAGCGGCGCCTGGTCAATCACCGCCTCCATCATTTCCTCTATCAGCGGCAACCATGGCCCTGCCCCAAGACGATCCTGGATCGACACCAACCCATCCTTGGCATATTCGGCCGCCCCGAAAATCTGATCCCTCAGCGAATCCTCCATAACCTCCATCGGATCCAACCCGATGGTCTTGGGCAGGACGCCTCCCAACCGCCGGGCCTCACGCATGGCCTCCACCCACTGGGGCGCACCTGTCGACTCCAACTCATACGCGGCCAACAATAGAAACGGGAAACAATCCGCCCCGCAGTCCTTCGCATTCCAAAACATCTTCATCGGATCCCGCGGAATCAAACCGGTCCTCGCGTCACGTACGCCCTCCCATGCCTTCAGCGTCCAGTACGACCGCTGCAAGGCCTCCTGCGCCAGTATGGCATTGAGTTGCGCCACTTCGTCGCGATCCCCGCGCCGCCACGCCTGATCCAAAGCCTGGACGACAATGCGCCTCGCACTGATGCGATCCGCCGGGAGCAGGGGCCCCTGTTCGATCTGCGGCAGCATGCCTCCTACAAACCCCGTATCCCCCTGTCCAAAACTCAAGGCAGCGATAAGACACAGCCCCCCGACCGCCGCACGCCGCCACCTTTTCGCCACGCCACCGGAACCCTGAACCCGCAACCCAACAGTCCAGATCATCGATTTCATTTGGCACCCCATTGCTCTGGTTCACCCGCCAGAAATAATCCCCACTCCCTCATGGCCTTATCCAAAGCCTGCGCCCGGTGCGAAATCCGATTCTTTGTCGCCGCGTCCAATTCCGCAAACGTTACATCATGCCCGTCGGGAACAAACAGGGGATCATAACCAAACCCCGCGCCACCCCGGGGCCCCCGCAACAGTTTCCCGGGGCAGTCCCCCGTTACCGTCCGCACGGTTCCCTCCGGATCGGCAAGCGCAATAACACACCGAAACCGGGCTCGCCGATCGGTCTTCCCATCCATCGCGGACAGCAATTTCATATTGTTCGCCTTGTCATCGCTGGGAAGCCCCGCGTACCGGGCCGACCATACCCCGGGCGCCCCGCCAAGGGCTTCAACTTCAAGACCGGAATCATCCGCCAGCGTCCAGCATCCCGCATAACGCGCCAACGTGGACGCCTTCTTGGATGCATTGGCCTGAAAAGTATTTCCGTCTTCCTCGACCCCAGGCGCCCCGGGTATCTCCGAAAGTGGAATCAGTTGCAGGTGAGGCACCTGAAGGATCGCCCGGATCTCCTGAAACTTGTGGCGATTTCCGGTGGCGATAAGGACTTTCATAAGCATGGTGCTCGGGGGGGGACTTGAACCCCCACGATCTTGCGATCATCAGCCCCTCAAACTGATGTGTCTGCCATTCCACCACCCGAGCAAAAACGGGCACACTCTAGCCAGTCTCCCCCGCCCAATCAAGCATTTGTTCTGCCCGTTCAGGACCCGCGA
>JBIJCW010000237.1:0-3161 GCA_044344495.1 Kiritimatiellia bacterium
GCACCGAGATGGGTGCGGAGTTGGATACGTATGTGGACATGACCGCGTTCGGGATTGCGCCGGCGGTGCTGATTTACACGGTGATGCTGGCAGGTCACGATGCGATGACGGCGTCGCGGACCTTCTGGCGGGTGGCAATGACGGCGGCGGTGGTGTTGTCCGGTGTGGTGCGTCTGGCACGGTTCAAGGCCAATGATCCGCACCGGGGGCAGATGGGGTATACGGGGTTGCCCATCACGGCGTGTGCCGGGTGGGTGTCCATGTTGGTTTTTGTCAGCCAGAGTACTCCTTTTGATCGTTTCTCCCTGAGTCAGGGGCCGGTGGCCATGGTGTTCCTGCTGGGGGTGCTTTCCTTCATCATTCTCCAGGTTTCCAACGTGCGGTATCCGAAACCCACAAAGCATCCGGCGCTGTTTGTGCCCATGATAATCATGGTGTGCGTGTTGTTCATTCCGCACAGGATCGCCGTCTATGCGGCGGTGTTCATGGTGCTCATGGTGTTGAGCTATATCGTGTTCGGGCCGTTCTACATGCTGCATGCGTTGCGCCGGGCGCGGTTGAATGGCGATGAAGGCGGCAACGGCGGGGCGGGTAGTGGGCACTGAACCGCGAGCGGAACTGGTGGAAATTCTTGGCCAGACGGCCGAGTACCTCAACTGGCTCAAGGATGAGGGGCTGTCCCAAGTTGAAACGTCCAGGGCTTTGGGTGAAGTTGTGACTCAAAAATCAAGCGGAGGATTGCCTGCTAAACCGGTCCCTGTTGCGAAACCGGTCCCTGTTGCGAAACCGGTCCCTGTTGCGAAACCGGTCCCTGTTAGGATAGCGGTTGCGTCCGTGGGCGGAACACAGCGGACGATGGCGGCGATTGCGTCGGACGTTGAGGGGTGCACGAAATGCGGGTTGCATAAGACGCGTACCCGTACCGTACCCGGACAGGGGACGTTGACCCCGGAAATCATGTTTGTGGGCGAGGCGCCCGGAGCGGACGAAGATGAGCAGGGACTGGCCTTTGTTGGAGCGGCCGGACAGTTGCTGACCAAGATGATTGAGGCCATGGGGCTGCGTCGGGAAGACGTATTCATTGCGAATATTCTCAAGTGTCGTCCGCCGGCGAACCGTCCGCCGACTCCGGAGGAGATGGACACCTGTATCCCGTACCTGAAGGAGCAGATTGGCTTGCTCAAGCCGCGGGTGATTGTGGCATTGGGAGGGACGGCGGTTCGGGGACTGCTGAAGGTGGAGGAGGGCGTAACGCGTGTGAGGGGACGCTGGCATCGGTTTGAAGGGATTGATGTCATGCCCACGTTGCATCCTTCGTATCTTCTGAGGAATCCTCCGGCCAAGCGCGATGCGTGGGAGGATCTCAAGGCGGTGCTCAAGCATATTGGGCGGACGCCGCCAGCGGCCGCGGCGACGAAGCGGGAGTAGCCGCCGCTCTTCCTGCGTTTAGCGGAAGAAGTCGCCGAGGGTGCCGCGTGTGCCGGGCTGGCGTCGCGTCTGCTGGAGACGCCGATGAAGCTCGCCTTGTACACGGGCCATCTCTTCGACAAACGATCGGCAGGAAAGGGAGCGGACGCCTGAGGATTCCACGGTGTAACGTTCCAGTCGATCGGAACTGACGACCACGACGGACTGGGGGTCCCCGGCTTCGGCGGCCAGGCGTTCAATGGTGGCATCGGCGGAGACATCGGCGGACGTGAAGATAACCTCAACGGCTGATGACTCGAATCCGGTCTGCCGGCCTCCGATGGTCCCGTCGAAAACCACGGTGATGCGGGGGGCCATCAGACCCAGGAGTTCCTCCAGGCGTTGGACCAGGTCGTGGCGGGCAAGGGCGAAATTGCTTCGCACCCGGGCGGCGAATTCCGGGGCCGAGTGAAGCAGGTTGTTTCCGTCGATAATCAGCCATTGCGCGAGCATGGTCATTCCGCTTGCTTTGCCGTTTGAGGTTCTGTCATCGACGCAGTATAGTGTGCGGATGATGAGTGTGGAAGACAAAGTGATCCGGCCGGAGGAGCTGGCGGGCTGGTTGCGCCGACGGAGCGGTGCCGGCCCAGTGGCCGTAGTGACCGGGACCTACGACATTCTGCAGCCCGGGAATCTCCATGTTCTGGAGCGGGCACGTGCGGCAGGTTCCACGGTGCTGGTGGTGCTCGAAAATGATCTGGAGGCAGGGCGGCATGTTGCCGAAGGGCGTCCCCAGCACGCGCTCGACGTGAGGGTGGAGGTAGTCGCTTCGCTCCGGCAGGTTTCCGGCGTGACGTGGGGTGACCTTCCCGGGGATTGCTTCAGAGGAATGCCTGCCCCGGTTTGGGTCATCGGGAAGCCGCAGCGTGCCGGGGATCGGTTAAGAACCGAGCTGGAAGCGATTTGCGGCGAGGTTCTGGAAGTTGATCCGGTGCCGGGGTGTTTCACGGAGGAGATTCTGCAAGCCATCCGGGAACACCAAACCCCTATCAGCGTGCCGTTGTTTGTCGGCGCCGAAGCGCCATCGGGCATCGGGAGACGGTTTGCAGGGCGGAGGGTCACGGTGAATGGATGCTTTGATATTCTGCATGTGGGGCATTTACGGTTCCTTCAGCAAGCGAGAATGCTCGGCGACTCATTGACGGTGCTGATCAACAGTGACAACTCGGTGGCGCGGTACAAGGGGCCGACGCGACCGGTTTTTCCTTCGGTATTTCGGTCGGAGGCGTTGCGGGCTCTGAGCGCTGTGGACGAGGTGGTTGTGTTTGAAGGGGACAATCCCCTGGATGTCATTGGACGGATTCGCCCGGACATTCATGTCAAAGGCGGGTCATTTGAACCGGAGCGGGTCCGGCACGAGCGCGAGTTGGTGGAAAGTTGGGGGGGTAAGCTGGTGGGGACGCCGATGGTTGAAGGGTTCAGCACCACGAGTTTCATCAAAAAGGCGACGGCGGGGATGGTGCTTCCGTATGAGAAAGTGATAATATAGAGCCATGAAGGAAAAGCACAACGATATAGACCATAAGGATCTTGTGGAGCTTGGCTTCTTCGAGGCGGTGGCGGCGCGTTTACCCCTGGACGAGGCCGTGATGAAGGCATTGGGCGATTTGTATACGCGGGTGGGACGGTACGAGGATGGGCTTGCGATCGACCGGCGACTGGTGGCGTTGAGTCCCGAGGATGCCTTGGTCTGG